>DOYA01000121.1 GCA_003518755.1 Clostridiales bacterium
TTGAAAGTAGGTGTTATATATGGCTAATAAAAAAAACTCTTTAATAAAAAATGTTCGTTCTGGAGAAAAAACTCCATTTTTAAAAATAATAAATCCATTATGTTGGTTTTCTATTTTGATTGGGCATTCATTAAAATTTTTTGATAAATATATTGATTTTAAAAAATCAATAGTTCAAGATATAGGTAATGGAAAAAAATTACCTTGGCATATTGATTTATATGCTACTTTTCATCCACTAACTCTTATAAGAGGATATTGTTTAAGAGCAAAAAATGAAGTTAATAATCTTATAGAAAAAGTTATTCCTGCTTCTTCTTCTAAATCAACTCAAAATAATAGACCAGGATTTATTCCTAGAATTCCAGTTCCGAAAATATCTTTGCCTTTTTCAAAAAATTCCTCTAAATCTGAAAAAACTAGATAAAGAGATTATTTTTTGTTTGAAAAAGATATAATTTTCGAAGTTTTTCATTTATTTATATTATCAAAATAATCAAGCTTCATAGCTTGTTTTATTTTTTTCATAATCTTTTCCGCTTCTTTTTTTGCTTTAGCAGTTCCTTCTAATAAAACTTTATCTATTATTTCAGGATGAGCTTCTAAATAGGCTCTTTTTTCTCTCATAGGTCTTAAATACTCTATTATATTTTGAGCAAGCTCTTTTTTGCAAGCTACACATCCTCGTTTTCCCGCTCTGCATTCTTCACAAACTTTTTGTAAATCTTCTTTTCCAGTAAATAATTTATGATAATATGCAACCATACATACATCAGGGTTTCCTAAATCATCTTTTTTTATTCTATTAGGGTCAGTTACTGCACTCATTACTTTTCTTGTAATTTCTTCTGGAGTATCAGATAAATATATTGCATTTCCAAGAGATTTACCCATTTTGTCATTTCCATCTAATCCTTTTATTCTCTTATTCTCAGATAAATATATTTCTGGTTCTTTTAAAACATCTCCATAAATAGAATTAAACTTTCTAACTATTTCTCTACATTGTTCAATTAATGGTTCCTGGTCTTCACCTGCAGGGACTACTTCACCTCCTAAAATTGTTATATCAGCAGCTTGATTAACAGGGTATCCTAAAAAACCATAAGTTATATTTTCACCAAAAACATGCTTTTTTTGTGCAAGTTCTGTTTTAACTGTAGGATTTCTTTCTAGCCTTGCCACAGTAACAAGGTTAGAATAATATATTGTTAGTTCTGTTGTTTCTGGTATCATAGATTGTATATAGATAGTTGTTTTTTCTGGATCAATTCCGCATGACAAATAATCCATAACAAGCTCTCTAACATTATTTCTAACTTTTTCAGGATTATCAAAATTATCTGTAAGAGCTTGCACATCTGCAACTAAAATAAATTGTTCATATTCATCTTGAAGTTTTACTCTATTTATAAGAGATCCAAAATAATGCCCAATATGCAGTTTACCAGTAGGTCTATCTCCTGTAACAATTCTCTTTTTTTCCATTTTTTTCTCCTTTTTATATCCGCAACTTTGCTTTCTTTGTATATGCTTTTTTCTATACTCTAGGAAAGTCATCATCGTTAGATGATAGACTTGACGTAGAGGAGAGTTATAGCAGAATTTAGATTTTGTAGCATTTTATATGCGTACAAAATCTTATTTCTGGTTTTCTTAGGCTAAAGCACGAAAAAAGATATACAAAGCCGCCGTTGCTACTCTATGTCATTTTTGAGAAAATACTTTTTTGCAATTTTTCATGTAAATAACTAATCCTGTTTAACCGCATATCATTTTTTAAATCCTATGGTACCCCCTTTAGGGATACCCACCATACGGATTTTAAAAAACGATATGCTGACGCGGATTAGTTATTTTTTATTTAAATTTCAAAAAAGAATCATCCACATTTGTATAAAAACATTTAAAAGTTTGGAAAAGAATTAAATTTTGACAAGGCAAAAACTTACGCAAAAAGCGGAGCGTACATAAGGTACGTGAGCATTTTTAAGTAAGTTTTTAACACAGTCAAAATTGTAATTATTTTTCAAACTAGGTTAATTCGTATCCGTTTTTTGTATCTTGTATTGTATAGCCTTTTTTAGCAATTTCATCTCTAATTCTATCAGACTCTGCCCATTCCTTATTTTCTCTTGCAATTTTTCTTTTTTCTGCTAACTCTATAATTTCATCTGGTATCATCTTTTCTTGACTTTCAATTGGTTTGTCAATATTTAGTCCAAGAACTGTATCAAATTTTAATAATAATTCTGCAAATTTCTTTGATTTTTTTGAATTTTTTATAACATCCCAAACCACACTCATTGCCATTGGCATATTTAAATCATCATTTATAGCTTGATGGAATTTTTCTTCATAGTTTTCAATTACATTATTTTCTATTTCATCATTTCCATTTAAATGATTTTGATATCCCTCTTTTAATTTAATTAATGCTTTTAAACTTGCATCCATTCCATCCCATGTGAAATTAATTGGTATTCTGTAGCTTGATCCAAAATTAAACATTCTATATACTTCAGGTAAGTATCCTTTTTCTTTTAAATCTGATAATGTATAAAAATTATTTAGACTTTTTGATAGTTTACCACCATTAATTTTTAGAAAATTCACGTGCATCCAAAATTTTGCTGGTATTTTCCCACAAAAGCCTTGTGCTTGAGCTATTTCATTTTCATGATGAATTGGAATATGATCAATTCCACCAGTATGAATATCAAATTCTTCACCTAAATATTTATACCCCATTGCAGAACATTCTAGGTGCCAACCTGGATAGCATTTTCCAAAAAATGAATCCCATTGCATAATATGTTCTTTTGGAGCCTTTATCCATAAAGCAAAATCTGATACATTCTTTTTATTTGTATCAAAATCAACTCTTGCTCCTGCTTTTTGTTCATCAACTTTTTTTCCTGAAAGGATTCCGTAATTTGGAAGTTTTGATGTGTCAAAATAGATGGTATCTTCTGTTTGATATGTATATCCATTTTCTATTATTTTTTTAACATATTCTTCCATAATATCAATATGTTCAGTTGCTCTTGCAATGATTTCTGGTCTTTCAATATTTAGTTTATCCATATCTTGTAAAAATTTATTCATATAATACTCTGCAATTTCATATGGATCTTTATTTTCCCTTTTTGCTGCAACCATCATTTTGTCTTCACCTTCATCTGCATCAGATGTTAAATGTCCTACATCTGTTATATTCATAACATGTTTTAGTGTATATCCATTATATTTTAAAGTTCTTCTTAATGAATCCATAAATAAATATGCTCTTAAATTTCCAATATGTGCATCATAATATACAGTAGGACCACATGAATACATTCTTACTTCATTGCCTTTTAGTGGTAAAAATTTTTCTTTTTTCTTTGTTAATGTGTTGTAGAAATATATATCCATAATCCTCTCCTAACAGAATTGTGAAAAACTTCGTCTTGCTGTGTTAAAATTTTCTTTAAAAATCCTCAGGTACCACTCGTACATTCCGGTTTTTAAAGAAAATTTTGCCTTGCAATACTCGTTTTTGACAATTCTTTTATATTATTTTTTTAAATCTTATTCTCAACTTTTATGTGTGTTATAGATTCTACTGTTCTATTTTCTCTTTTTCAGTTGGTTCAGTAGATGTTGGTTTTGTTTCTTCTTTCTCTTTTTCTTTTTCAGTAGGTTTTTCTGACTTAGTATTATTATCTTTTGATGTTGTATTTTCCTTTTCTTCTGGATTGCTTTCTGGTTTTGGTGTTTCTTTAGCTTTTACTGTTATTGTTCTTTTTACAGTTGTTGTTTTTCCTTTTGAATTTTTAACTGTATAAGATATAGTATATTTTCCTGCTTTAGATGTATTTACTGTTCCAGAAGTTGTAATCTTATTTGTTATATCTCCATCTGTATCATCTTTTGCAGTTGCTCCTTGTTCAGTATATGTATCTCCAATATTTAATGTAATATTAGCATCTCCATTTAAAGTTATTGTTGGTTCTTCTTTTTTTGCTGGAGTATTTGCAGGTTTAGTATGTTCTGTACAATAAGTAGTTGGTGCTTTAGATACAGATGAACT
>DOYA01000030.1 GCA_003518755.1 Clostridiales bacterium
CTGAATGTGGATATGTTCCAGAAGCTGATAAATATTTAAGAGAATTCGGATTAGATTATGCTATTGTAGAATCTCATGGTGTTTTATATGCTAACCCTACTCCAATTTATGGAACTTTAGCTCCAATAGTTTCACCTGACGGCTTCACAGTTTTTGGAAGAGATATGGAATCTTCTAGACAAGTTTGGAGCTCAATTAATGGCTATCCGGGTGATTTTAATTATAGAGATTTTTATAAAGACATTGGATATGAAACAGATTATGAATATATAAAACCATATATTGCACATAATGGTGTAAGAGTTCATACTGGAATAAAATATCACAGAATTACTGGAAAAACTGACAATAAAGACATTTATGATATTGGGTGGGCAAAAGATTCAGCAGAAAAGCAAGCTGGTCACTTTTTAAATTCTAGAACTAATCAAATAGAAAATGCATCAAAATATATGGATAAGCCCCCTATCGTCCTTTGCCCATATGATGCTGAGCTTTATGGTCATTGGTGGTATGAAGGTCCTTATTGGTTATATATTTTATTTAAAAAAATATATTATGATGAATGTAATTTTGAATTAATTACACCTTCTGAATATATAGATAAATATCCTTTAATTCAACAATGTACTCCTTGTAGATCTAGTTGGGGTGCAAATGGATATAGTGAAGTTTGGCTTAATCCAAGTAATGACTATGCTCATAAACATCTTCATAAAGCTGGAGACAGAATGTGTGAGCTTGCATACAATTTTAGAAATGTAAAATCTGATTTAGATCAATTAGAAAAAGAAATATCTGAATTAAGAAAACAGAAAAAATCTATTGCAAAAATTACATCTACAAAAAAATATAAAGATTTAAAATTAAAGCTTAGAGCATTAAACCAAGCAGCTCGTGAACTTCTTTTACTTCAAAGTAGTGACTGGTTATTCATCATAACAAATAATACCATGGTAGATTATGCACATCGCAGAATTAAAGATCATACAGGAAGATTTACTAGATTATATAATGAATTAAATTCAGGCAAAATTGATAAAAAATTTCTGGAAGAAATTGAACTTAAAGATGCAATTTTTCCAGATATTGATTATAGGATATATTTATAAAAACCTTGTTTCATATTACTTGAAACAGGGTTTTTTAGCCTAGAATTATTTTTCTTTCTTTTTATCTTTTATAGACATTAATCCTTCAGATATAATTCCAGATGCAACACCATATTCATCTCCTGTAACTCTATCTCCTGTAGCCAATATTCTTCTTCCTAATTCTTGTTTTCCTATTATTATTGCACCTTCTGCAAATTTCTTTTTTAAGCTGTTTTTCAATTTTGAATTTGCTTCTAATAATCTAGCATTTATTTTATATCTCTGTCTGTAGCATTCTCTATTTTCCTCTGGAATAACCATTTGAAGCAATTGTTCTAATGTTTCTTGTTCTGTTAATTTTTTATTTCTTATATTTTCAAAACACACTAAAATATTTTTTTCCTCTTCTGTACGTTCTAGCTCAACTTTTTGTTGTATATTGGCCAAATCCTCTGCGATTTTTATTAAACCTCCAAATAGATTTATATTTTCTATCCATGTATTACTATCTATTGTTCCATTTGGAAGCCTAAATTCTATGGTATGTTTGTTATCTTCGCTTAGATTTTTAAAATTCATTCCTTTTGTTCTTTTTCCTTGTGCATTACAAAGCTTTTTTTTAAACTCTTCTAAGTCTTTATCAATAGATAAATTGATTTTTCCAGAATTTACCATATTATAAAAATCCTTAGATATTGGAGCTGCCTGGTCTAAAATAGAAATTCTTGGAATCTCTCCTTTTTTATTACCTATTATATATATTATTGACTCTGAATTCATCCATATTTCTATCAAATTTTGCCACGCCTGTACACTTGTCAAATAATCTGCGCCAATATGTATATGTCCTGCACACCTTCTATTTACATATTGTCCCACAACATTTAAAATAGTACATATTCTTCGTATTCTTTTTGTTGTTTCAATATTATCTCCTGTTAATAGAGGATTACTTGGCGAAACAATTTCTGTCCCAATTTCTGTTATCGTACTTGGTATAAGTGAGTCATCGTCCTTGCATTTCCAATCAAGTACAAGCTTTTCTAACTTTTCTCTTGGCATTTCTCCAAATGTTTCAATTTCTATACCTACAGTCATTTTAGATGGTAAATTGATTGTAGCTCCACTATTATCATCAAATGAATCAACATAATCAATATTGCCTGATAATACTTCTAACATAAAGATTTCTTTATCTTCCCATTCATATTCATCTTGCTCTTCTATAAAACTTCTTATATATTCAGGATTATCAATACTAAATAATAAATTAATAATATTATTTTTATCAAATCCAAATTCTTTTCTTCTTTCTATATAACTAGAAATATATTCAAAGTTTCTAGTACTACAAACGAATCTTACTATATCATCATTATCAAATTCAAATTCTTTCCTTCTTTTTATGTAACTCTCTATATATTTGATATTTTTTGTTTCAGATACTAATCCTATAATATCATATTTTGTAAAGTTAAATTCGGTTCTTCTTTCTATATATTTTTCTGTATATTCAGGATTTGCGAGATTGAATAATAATCTCATAATATCAAATTTTGTAAATCGTAATTCTTTTCTTCTTTCTATATATTGGTCCATGTATTTGTAGTATTGGTCTTTGTCTGTATATTCAATATTACATATTAATCTTATAATATCTCGATTTATAAAACGAAATTCTTTTCGTCTTTTTATATATTTGTCTGTATATTCAAAGGTGCGTGGCCTAACTGTTAATAGATTTGTAATATCTAAGTTGTCTAGCTTAAATTCTTTTCGTCTTTCTATTAATTCATCCATCACAGTATCATCTAGAAAACTTCTAATATTTGCAAAAATCAATGAATCCTTTAAATCACCATTTCTGTATGATTTCAAAACATCCTCTATGTTCATATTTAATTCTCCATTCTATTCTATTGTTTCCAAAAAAAAGCTTTTACCCAATTCTTACACTTAGTTAATAATGATTCTCTGTATTTGGTTATTTGATTTGATAACTCGGTATTTGCACCTTTTGTTAAAATCTTTCTATTCTTAAATAGAGTAGAGTATTGGCTATATTTTTTTTTCTTTTCTGCTTCTTCTTTTTCTATATCTTTTTTAAACTGTTCTCTTATTTCTTTTACTTGATTTTCATTTGCCCAATAATTCAAAAAAATATATGCGAAAATTGCTTTTGTTTCTCTTAATATGTTTTGTTCTTCAAAGGTACTGCTTAAATTATACTGATAGTTATAATTATCATTCATTTTTGTTTTTATCATATCTATAAATTCTTGTGGAATAAGCGCCAAATCTTTTTTATCTATATATTTCAGTATTGTATAAACTTCTTTGTATGCATTTGGAAAATTTGATACATTTATCATATTTATCACACGCTTTCATTTAAATAATCAAGTAATAATTGTTTGGCATATTTATTTACTATAATATAATTATCTGTAAAATTAGATTTATCAATTTTTTTCATAAATAAATTTGCATCTATTCTTTCTAATAAAACCATTTTATTTATCATTAATAAAGATAAAAAATATGTTATTTCATCCTTTATTATAATTGTTTTTCCCAATTCTTTTACATTATTTATATTATCTAATATTTCGATTTTATCTCCTAAACAATTTGCTATTGCTAACATATTAAGTTTGTCTTTCTTTTCTTCATTTGAATAATTATAATAATTCTCATCAATAATTCTTTTTATAATATCAGTAATACTATCACATTGGTAGTCAACATCGCCTTCGATTATTATTAGTTTTTTTAACATTTGTATTTTGCCTCTTTTCATCTTAATTTGGGTCTTAAAGTTCTTTCTATTTCTTCACTTGTATTCTTTAGTTCACTTTCTCTAATTCTATTAAATCCCGAAAATAAACTATCCTCTGTTATTTTAATGCTTCTATCTGCAACATTGCATCCTATATAATTATTTATTTCCGGATTTTGTTGCAATAAGCTATTATTAATCCTATATCTTTCCCTATAAATATCTCGCTCACTCTCAGGTATAACAAGTTCAAGTAATAGTTCTAAAGTCTGTTCCTCATTAACAGCTTTATTTCTTATTAGTTCAAAACACTCTAAAAAATAGCACTCTTGTCCTGTTGCTTTACTCCTAGATTTTTGTTGTATAATTGATAAATCTTCTGCAATTTTAACAATACTGCCAAATAAAGAAATATTTTCTAGCCAAGTCTCAGGTGATAATGATCCATTAGGAGTTCTAAATTCTATTGTTTGAATTCCGCCTTTCATTATATTATGAAAACTAATCCCTTTTTCTCTTTTTATTTGAGACTTACGTATTTGATTCTTAAAATCTTGTAAGTCACTTTCTTTGTTCAGTCTAATCATTCCAATTGCCATTTGCTTTTCTAAGTCGCGAGATATAGGTTCAGCATACTCTTTAATCCCAGGTCGAGGAATCTCGCCTTTTGCATTACTTATAATAAATAATATTCGTTCTGTATTAGCCCACAGTTCAACTAAATTTTGCCATGCCTGAGTATTAGTCAAATAGTTTGCTCCAATATGAATATGACCTCCACATGTTTTATTTACTTCTTGACCTAATTTTTTCAATATTAAGCATATTCTTTTAATTTGACACACTATTGTTGGATCATTTCCGGTAAAATTTAGTGTGAACATATTCCACTCCTCCATTTAGTAGAGTGTCATCCAAAATGCTACGCTCTTCTTTAGGTGTCCATCCTTCAATAGCATAATTATTCAATAACCAAGCTTTCTGTCCTACTGATTCTATTTCTATTCCAATTGTCATTTCTTTAGGTAAATTAATTATAGACTTGCATGTCGATAATTCTAACAATCCGATATCTATACACTGTTTTAATATATCTATCTTACTATTCATTGAAAAATGAAATCCAACTTTATCTTTTATATACTCTTCTATATCTGGCCATGTTAAAAAATGCATCAAAATAGCATCTTTCAAAAGAGTAAAAGCGACCTCTTCTTCATGTTTTTTCAAATACTCATCTATCAATTTAATTCGTTTTTTTTTTCATCGCTCATAAATGTTTTTAACCTCAAAACACAATCCACTTATTTAAAACTTAACCTTCTGTTTAACCCAATCTTCCACTTCATCAATTGGAATACGAATTTGTTCCATTGTGTCTCTATCTCTAACTGTAACTTGGTTGTCTTCTAAAGTATCAAAATCAACTGTTACACAATATGGTGTTCCGATTTCATCTTGTCTTCTATATCTTTTACCAATTGAACCAGCTTCATCGAAATCTACCATAAATGATTTTGATAATTTATCATGTAATTCTATTGCTTTTTCTGATAATTTTTTTGATAATGGAAGAACTGCAACTTTATATGGTGCTAATGCTGGATGTAAATGTAATACAATTCTTGTATCATCTTCAGCAATTTGTTCTTCTTCATAACTATTACATAAAAACATTAAAACTAGTCTATCAGCTCCAACAGATGGTTCAATAACAAATGGTACATATTTTTCACCTGTTTCAGGATCTTGATATGTTAAGTCTTGTTTTGTAGCTTCCATATGGCGTGATAAATCATAATTTGTTCTATCTGCTATTCCCCATACTTCACCCCATCCAAATGGGAATTGATATTCTATATCAGCTGTAGCTTTTGAATAGAATGATAATTCTTCTTTAGTGTGATTCCTAAATCTAATATCTTCTTCTTTTGCACCTAAGCTAAGTAAGAAGTTTTTACAATAGTCTTTCCAATATTCATGCCATTCTAAATCTGTATCAGGCTTGCAGAAAAACTCTATTTCCATTTGTTCAAATTCACGTGTTCTAAAGATAAAGTTTCCTGGTGTTATTTCATTTCTAAATGCTTTACCTTGTTGGCAAATTCCAAAAGGTAATTTTCTTCTAGTAGTTCTTAAAACATTTTTAAAATTAACAAATATTCCTTGTGCTGTTTCTGGGCGAAGATATATTTCAGATTTAGCATCTTCTGTAACACCTTGGAATGTTTTGAACATAAGATTGAATTTTCTGATACTTGTGTAATTAAGTTTTCCACAATTTGGGCACACTATGTTATTATCATTTATATATTTAACAGTTTCTTCATCTGTCCAACCATCTGCAATAACATCTTTTCCATTTTTTGCAGCCCATTCTTCTATTAATTTATCTGCTCTATGACGAGTTTTACATTCTTTACAATCTATTAATGGATCAGTAAAACCTGCAACATGTCCAGTAGTAACCCAAACTTGTGGGTTCATTAGGATTGCTGCATCTAGACCAACATTGTATTTATTCTCTTGAACCATTTTTTTCATCCATGCTTTTTTTACGTTGTTCTTTAGTTCAACACCAAGTG
>DOYA01000160.1 GCA_003518755.1 Clostridiales bacterium
GATTATCTGCAATTGGATCTGGTATAGCAGTTGCAGTTGTTGCATCAAGTGCAGTAGGAGCAATTAGCGAAAACCCAAGCCTACTTGGAAAAACTGTAATTTTTGCTGGTCTAGCAGAAGGTATCGCAATTTACGGTTTAATTATTGCTATAATGATAATTAGTAAGGTTTAAGATTAAAAAATTATTGAAAAATTTGAAGTTACAGTTCAGTGGTAATTACTTAAGGTCCGCGCAGGTCGATACTTTTTATTTTTAGGCGATGGTCTCGGGGGGACCGCTGAGGGCTGTTAAATGCATTAGCATTGTTACAGCCCCAGTGGGAAGACCTGAGAATAAAATAAAAAGTTTTGACCGTTGCAGGACATCTATATATTAAATACTGAACTGTAACAATATTAAAGAGCTTGGATGTGAAAAAATGAAGATATACTGTATCACTGATAATCAAGAATTAGAAGTTGGATTAAAACTAGCTGGATGTGAAGCTATAACTTTAAAAGAAAAAATAGAAATCGAAAAAAGGATTAATGAAATTACAAAAAATGAAAATATTGGTATATTAGTAATCAGCAAAAGTATTTATACTGAACTGAAAGAAAAAATAGATAAAATTAGGATAAGCCAAAAATTACCACTTATAACAATTATTTGATGTGAGATGTGAGAGGTGTGAAGTTGGATGAATTTAGAAGAAAAATTAACTGATTTTAAAAACAGTGTAGAAGAAATGTCAAATAAAGATTATTTGCAAATAAAGCAAGAAGTTGAAGATGAAATCAGTAATTCTATTATACAAGAAATTGCAAAATATGAAAAAAAGAAAGAAATCAATTATAATAAAAATATGCAAAACATTGAAAAAGAATGTAATAAAAAAATTTACAATTTTGAAATAGAATGTAAGAAAAAAATAATAGAAGAAGAAAAAAATATAAAAAAAGAAATCAAAGAAAAGTGTATATCTAAATTAAAAGAATTTGTAAATCAAGAGCAATATAAAAACTTTTTAAAAAATAATATTCAAATTGCATTTGAAAAGATTGAGAACAAAAATTCAATAGACATTTATTTAACCAAAAATGATATTTCTAAATTTGAAAATGAAATTAGAACAACATTTGGTTCAAGAATAATAGAAATGCCTGATGATAATATAGGAGGATGTATAGTAGCAAATGAATTACAAGGGATTTTTATTGATAATACGTTGATGAATACGTTGAATGAGATAATGGCCTAGTAATGAAAAAACGGGTTATAAGTGAGATGTAGGAAGTGAGAAATCACACCTCACACTTCTCACAGCAATATACGAAGGGAATGAATAATATGCAAAAGAAATACATTATTTCAATAGATGGACCAGTAATACTTGCAAAAGGTGAAGGCGATTTTGCAATGCATGATATAGTGCATATATCTAGTAAAAAAATATTAGGTGAAGTTATTAAACTAAATAGAGACATTGCCACAATTCAAAGTTATGAAGATACTACAGGGTTAAAAATTGGCGAAGAAGTTATAGGTTTAGAGGAATCTTTAAGTATAACTTTAGGACCAGGTATAATCAGTAATATATTTGATGGAATTGGTAGACCTTTGAAAAGTTTAAAAGATTTAGATGGAGATTTTATTAAAAGAGGGTCTTCAAGTATTAGTATAGATTTAAATAGAAAATGGCATTTTGTTCCCACAGTAAATGTTGGTGATAAAGTAAGTTTGAATTCTATTTTAGGAGAAGTTAAAGAAACTGAATTAATTACAAATAAAATAATGTGCACTTATAAGGGAGAAGCAAAAATTGCTGAAATTGCACAAGAAGGAGAATATACAGCAAAAGACTGTATAGCCAAGATTTTAACAGAAGATGGAAAAACAATAGAATTAAATATGATGCAAAAATGGCCTGTTAGAAAACAAAGACCTTATGATACAAGAATGAGTTTAACTAAACCTTTAATTACAGGGCAAAGAGTAATAGACAGCTTATTTCCAATTGCAAAAGGTGGAACTGCAATGATTCCTGGTGGTTTTGGAACAGGAAAAACAGTTACACAACATCAACTTGCTAAATGGTCAGATGCTGATATTATCGTATATATTGGATGTGGAGAACGTGGAAATGAGATGACAGAAGTATTAGAAGATTTTCCAAAACTTAATGACCCAAAATCTGGAAAACCGCTAATGCAAAGAACCGTTTTAATTGCCAATACTTCAAATATGCCTGTTGCTGCAAGAGAAGCTTCAATTTATACTGGAATTACAATTGCAGAATATTATAGAGATATGGGTTATAATGTAGCAATTATGGCAGATTCTACATCTAGATGGGCTGAAGCATTAAGAGAAATATCTGGTAGACTTGAAGAAATGCCTGCAGAAGAAGGATTTCCTTCATATTTGCCATCAAGACTTTCTGAGTTTTATGGAAGAGCAGGAGAAGTTAAAAACTTAAATGAAACACAAGGATCTGTTACTATAATTGGTGCTGTTTCACCACAAGGTTCTGATTTTTCAGAACCAGTAACACAAAATACAAAAAGATTTGTGCATGTGTTTTGGGGGCTAAAAAGAGATTTAGCTTATTCAAGACATTATCCAGCTATAGATTGGAATATAAGCTATAGTGAGTATGTAGATGGGCTTTCAGAATGGTTTGAAGAAAATATAGATTCTGATTTTCAAGATAATAGAAGGAGAATAGTAGAAATTTTAGAGAAAGAAAATGAACTGCAAGAAATTGCAAAAGTTGTTGGACAAGATGTGTTATCTGATGATAAAAAACTAACTTTAGAAGTAGCAGAAGCAATTAGAGTAGGTTTTTTAAGACAAAATTCCTTTAGTGAAATTGATACTTATGTGCCAATTGAAAAACAATATAAAATGATGCAAACTGTTTTACTAATTAATGACAGATCATTTAAATTAATAGAAAAATCTATTCCATTATCAGAAATAAAAAAGACAGGAATATTTGAAGATTTTAAGGAAATAAAAAATACTGTTAGAAATGATGAACTTGAAAAAATTGATGAATTTGACATGAGAATAAAAACAAAGCTAAAAAAACTTGAAGAAGACTACAAAGAACATATATAGCCTAGAAAATATAGATTGTAGAGTAGCAACGGCGACATTGTATATCTTTTTTCGTGCTTTAGTCGAGAAAAAAGCATATACAATGAAAGCAAGTTGCGGATTTAACAGTGCTATGAATCGTATCTTAGGTATAAAAGTATTGAGAGAGAAGAGTGTTATTATATGAAAGTAAAATATTTAGGCTTAGAACAAATAAATGGGCCACTAGTATTTATAAAAACACCTAAAGATGTTTCTTTTGAAGAGCAAGTTCAAATAACTCTAAAAAATGGAGAAACAAGAGTAGGAAATATTTTAAGACTTGATAAAGACATAACTACAATTCAAGTATATAAAGGAACAGATGATATAAATATAAAAAGTGTTCAGACTGAATTTATGGGTGAACCGTTAAAACTTAAACTTTCACCTTTAATGCTTGGTAGGATTTTTGATGGTGCAGGAAATCCTATTGATGGTTTAGGTGAAATTAAT
>DOYA01000034.1:0-6417 GCA_003518755.1 Clostridiales bacterium
ACCCCAACATTTATTATAGAACCAACAAAAGAACGGATAAAATCTCCGTTCTTTTTATATATTATTTAGTTTTTTATTTAATTCTTCTAATTCTTTCTCTGTATCATTAATTTTATTTTGAATCTGTTTTTTTCTTGCTTTACAAAGCTCTAAGATAATCTTCTGATCTTCTTTAGCTATATCTTCTGGATTTATTTTTTTATCTAAATAATCCTTTAGTATATCAAAATGTCTTTGTGTTATTTTCATATTTCTACACCTAATTCTTTTAAATTTGTTTTTATAATCTGTCTAGTTTCTCTTACTTCTTCAAGTTCTCTTTGCAAATCATTTATTGTTTCATCTATTTCGTCTTCTTGACGACTTATCTCATCACCATATGTTGTTGTAGCATAATAGTTCCAATCCTCTGCTAATCTTTCAGATTTCGCTTCATTCTTCTCAATTGATTCTTCTAGACTGGATATCCTTTCATCTAATGGTTTTAGTTGTTCTTCCAAGAATTCAATTTCAAATGATTTCCTTCTTGCTGTAGCCCATTCTTCAAAATTGTCTTTTATTGTTTTACGTAAATATTGTTCCCTAACTCTCTTACTCTTTTCTTTGGATTCTATTTCAGATTTAATATCTTCTTGTTGTTTAGCATCCTCTTCTTGTTGAAATTTTTCATTTAGTTCAGCTAATTCCATCTCTAATAATAGCATTTGTCCAAAAATGGTGTCTTCGCTCTGATCTTTAAAATATGTCTCCTTCATAATTACGGCAGTATCACGCAATCCTTCAATAAAGTCTTTTACATCCTCGCTATATAAGTATAAATTCTTCATAGGTATTGGATACTTACTAATTAAAAACTGATGCTTATTTATTATTTCCATTTTTCTTATTTCCTTTCTCTTTTCATTTTATAAATTATAACAAAGTATACTCTTTATGTCAAGTGTTTTAAGGAATTAATTAATATTATAAAAAAAGGTGACGGAGTTACTTTTTCACATTGGTGAAAAAGTAACTTTGCCCCTTTTTTATATCTTTAGCACATCTCCTGCATAAATTTTATTAATATCTTTTATATTATTCTTTCTTGCTAATTCTTTTACAGTTGTGTGAAATTTTTTTGCTATTCCAGATAAAGTATCGCCCTTTTTTATAACATAAGTTATTTCATTTCTTTCAGCCATCAGCTCATTTACTTTATCTTGAACAACTGCGTATTTATCCCCTAAAGCTTTTTTCCTTTCTTCACCATTTCCATATTTTCCAGAAATAACTTCATTAGCTAATCTTAAAATCTCATCATTAGGATTTGTAGGCTTAATATTACCTATTTGTGAAATTAAATCTCTATATAAATAATCTGTATCCACATCACTTGAAACTCCATTTATTTTACCAGTTGAAGAATTTTGCCACATATCATATTCTCCCTTATATTTATCAGTTCCATCTGTATAATGAGCAATCCAAGTAGTATAACGCTTTTTTATTTCTTCTTTATTTAAATAATTATTATACCAGTATAAATTAGCATATACTCCTGCCCATAAACCTGTTTTCTCAATTTCTGTATTAAAAGCGATACATATGCTAGTTAACTTATCTCTTCCTAAATTTTGAATAGATTCATCCTCCATATCAAAATAAACAGGTAATTCCAAAGTTTTATTTTTAAGCTTATCTATAGCCCATTTAGCTCCATCTCTTGCATTTTCTTCTGAGTTACAATAATTATAAACATACACTCCAATTGGAATATTTAGTTTTTTACACTGTCTATAATACTGTTCAAATTTTGAGTCTAAAGAATGATTTTTTTTGTTACCTACCCAACCTAATCTTAAAATTGCAAAATTTATATTAGGCTTAACTTTGTTCCAATCTATATTTCCCTTATGATAACTAACATCTATTCCAAACATTTTAATTCCTCCAAATTTATACTTCTATATTAATATATTAAATAAAAAGTATTTTGGTTACGTGAAAAAAGCGAAAAAAGGGGAAAAAAGGGGACGGAGCTAATTTTTCACGTTTGTGAAAAATTAGCTCCGTCCCCTTTTTTCAACTCCGTCCCCTTTTTTCCTTTTTTCACTTAATTATTGTAATAGTTTTAATTCAACATTTTGTGCTTTATATTTATTTGTTCTTTCATCTAAAACAAATTCTGTTAAACTTTGTGATAGACTATCACTATTTTGTTTTAAATCTGTTGTATAATATAGATTAATTCTTTCAAATGTAATGTTATTAGTAATAATCTCTTTAAAAACCTCTGCCATATGTTTATCATCTTCACAAACTAAAATTAATTGTGGGATAGATTTCATTCCTGAATCCATTGGAACGAAATTATCATAAAAATCTTTGTAAAATTTCATTTTATCTACACATTTCTTTTTCCAGTCATCTTCACGTCTAAATACTTCAAAAAGAAATTGAATTGATTTATTAGATTTTGTAAGTGTAACTAAACCACCACTTGGTTTAAACACTTTATTCATTGTTTTTGCTGTAAGTGCTGGCTTTACTGTATAACTATCAAAAACCTTTACTTTTTTTAGATACGCAATAAGGACTTGGTTTCCAGCTAATCTTTTCTTTATCATAGCAACAGGTTTTGTATTATCTGATTGTTGCCATTTACATTCAACATCATCACGGGTATCCAATAAGTATTTTCCCATTTTTTCTAGGCAATAAATTCTATATATCCCCTTTCCTTCATCAGAGTTAAAGTAATATCTTGTTAAAACTTTGCATTTAACTAAAGACTCTAACCTATTATTAAGTTTATCTTGTGATTTTATGTCATACCCTTTAATTTCTAGCATTTGCATTAATTGCCTTGAAGTAATAAATTCAAATTCATTTACTAAATATAAAATAGCGAAATGAATATCTGTAATTTGGCCTACGTTAATTTTATGTATTACTTGATTCATTGATACATATCCGTCTTTGCCATCAAATGTTTTTATTTCACCTTTTCTAATAGCAAAAGGTGATACTTGTGCTTTAATTTGGTTATCTTGAACCATTTTTTTTCCTCCTTTATCTTATGTTATTATCATTTTATCACTTTTAAAAATACCTGTCTATACATTGTTTTCAATTTCTTTTAAACTTAAAAATTTCCACTGTCCAAGTTTTAAATCTTTAACATCTATATTACCAATCTTGCTTCTATGTAATGCTAATACCTTTTTATTAATTGCTTCACACATTTTTCTAACTTGTCTATTTTTCCCCTCATGAATTATAATCTGTATTCTAGAAATATCTTTTTCTTCATCTATTTTAAGGATTTTCACTTTTGCTGGTTTTGTAATATAATCATTATCTATTTTTACACCATTTTTTAATTGTTCAATATCTTGCTCTAAAACTTTTCCTTTTAATGTTACATTATATGTTTTTTCAATCTCATTTTTAGGATGTGTAAGTTTATTTACTAATTCACCATCATTTGTTAAAATTAATGCTCCAGATGTATACATATCTAGCCTTCCAACTGGAACTATTCTTTTATTAATTTTTATTAAATCAAGCACTTTATCTCTTCCAAATTGTTCATGCGAAGTAGTTACATAGCCTATCGGTTTATTTAATAATATATATACTTTTTCCTCTTCAGGTTCTATAATTCTTCCATTATATTTAACAACATCATTTGAAGTAACTTTTGTTCCAAGCTCTGTAATTATTTTTCCATTTACCTCAACTTTTCCTTGTAATATATATTCTTCACATTTTCTTCTAGAAGCTACTCCAGCTTCTGCTAAATACTTTTGCAATCTTTTTTCTTCCATTTACTCTTTTCCTTCCAATTCTTTTAAAATAGTATTAAAATACTCTGGTATAGGTGCTTCAATATGTATATATTTTCCTGTAATTGGATGTTTAAAATCTAAAGCTTTGGCATGCAAACATTGCCCGACAATACCCCATTCATTTTTACCATTTGAATATGTATTATCTCCAATAATAGGATATCCAATATGAGATAAATGTACTCTAATTTGGTGGGTTCTACCTGTTTCTATATTTATTTCTAATAGTGTATATTTTTCTTTATATCTATTTAATACTTTAAAATGTGTTATAGCTTCTTTTCCATTTTTATCTACTGCCATTTTCTTTCTATCTTGCTTACTTCTGGCAATTGGCATATTAATTGTAGCTTCATTTTCCTTAATTATTCCTCTAACTAAAGCTATATATGTTTTTTTTATTTTATGATTTTTTAAATCTTCACTTAATTTAATATGAGCTTTATCATTTTTAGCAACTATAATTGCTCCTGAAGTATCTTTATCAAGTCTATGAACAATTCCAGGTCTTATTTCGCCACCAATTCCTGATAAGGAATCTTTACATATTGCCATAACTGCATTAACTAAAGTACCATCTGGATTTCCATTTGCAGGATGAACAACCATACCTTTTGGTTTATTTACAACAATAATGTCATTATCTTCAAATAATATTTCAATTGGTATGTTTTGTGGCTTTAAATCAACTTCTTTTGGTTCTGGAATATTAATCAGAATTTCATCATTTACATTTGTTTTATAAGATGGTTTTGTTTTTTTTCCATTTACTGTAATTTGAGTTTCTTCAATTAATCTTTGAACTGTACTTCTAGTTAATTCAGTATTATATTTCGAAATGAAACTATCAATTCTTTTGCCTTTTAATTCTTCATTTATTATTATCTTCATGTTTTTTGTATATCCTTTCAGCTTTTCTTTTTCTTTCTTTAATTATTTTCATAGTATTTTTTGTTAAAATAACTGCCATTCCTATCCATGCAATAATTATATAAACATAGGCTAAATTAATCTCTATATGATGTCCTAAATTTATAATTAAAATTACACTATGTTTCCAAAGCCTGTCAATTACATTACTTACCGCTCCTGATATTGCACAGCTTAGTACAATCTTTGTTTCAAGTTTAATATAGCTATTGTCGCTAAAAATATATCTAAATATCATTATAATTATTATCAAACTAATTATTATATGATATCCATTATCTTGATTTGGAATAGTCCACGATTTGCTTAAGAAAATCAACTTTGTGATTTGGTCTAATAAAATTAAAATACCTATTATTAGTAATACTAGTTTATTCTCTTTTTTCATATAGATCTCCTAGTTTATATAGATTTTTCTGTAACTTTTCACAGCTAAATAATATTTATTATTTAGCTTTTATTAGTAATATTTTACTATATATTTTTTATAATATCAATAATAAAACGTTTACTTTATGTATTCTTTATGATATAATGCATTTGAAATCTAATGTAAGGAGTAACTATTATGAACGAAAACACAAGTAATAGTTTGGCAGAAGATAAGGTTTCTATATTATATATTTTAAATAAACTTAATCGAGATATTACTGAAAGTGATTTATACAAATTTATTATGCCAATAAATAATATTAATTATTTTTATTATAAACAAATATTAACTGACCTTGTTGATTCCAAACTAATAGAATCTTACACTAAAGATGAAGAAGATGAAAATACTAAACCAATATATAAAATTACTTCTGAAGGAAAAGACTCTTTAAAATTAACTATAGATGTTTTACCAGGATTAAAAAAGCTAAAAGCTGACACTACATTAAAAAATGAATTACCAAGTATTACTCAGGAAAATTCTATTGTCACAGAATATATTCCTGAAGATGAACATTCTTATACTGTTAAATGTAAAATAATAGAAAATAATCAAACAATTTTTGAAGTACGTACATTTGCTGGTTCAAATGAACAAGCCAAGCTAATCTCTGAAAATTGGAAAAATAATGCTTATACAATTTATCCTAAACTTTTAGGTTTGCTTACAGGTCAAGAATAAAATATAAAAGCTCATAATTACTTAACTTAGTAATTATGAGCTTATTTGTTGGTAGCGAGAGGGAGATTCGAACTCTCGACCTGCCGGGTATGAACCGGATGCTCTAGCCAACTGAGCTACCTCGCCATATCAACATGACTATTATAGCTACTTTTTTCGTTTTTGTCAATAGTTTTTTAAAAAAAGCACTTGCAATATAGTTAATGTTAGAACAATCAGAAAAATATTTATATATCACTATTTCTTATATATTAAACTATTATCTAGTAACTTGCAACGTATATTTTTCCTATATTTGTAAATACTATTTTCTAAAGGAGATTTTCATGAATATTAAGGAATTGTTCTCATATCATCCAAAACAATACTATAACTTTGAATTAAAACCTACTGGTAATGTTTTGCAAAATTATGAATCTGCACCTAAGCAAAATGTATCATCAAATATAGAATTAAACTTAAAATATATTCAATCAAAATATCAAACAAATATTAACTCTGATATTATGATAAGAACCTTTAATCTAATTGCACAAAATA
>DOYA01000034.1:6599-9299 GCA_003518755.1 Clostridiales bacterium
TAGAACCACTCATGTTACGCTCATACAGCAATACTTATACCGAAAACATTAATCAATTAACATCAGAAAATAATAATAACATATCTGTAAAAAAAATTACTAAATTTAATTTAGAGGATTATATTTATGATAGTCTTATTCCTCAAAATAATTTAACAAAAAAAACTGAACTCAACAAATTAGTTGAAAGTGTTAATTCTGGAAATTGTGCTTTATTTATAGATACATTAGAAATTGCTTTTGATATAGATATTAAAGGCTTTAAACAAAGAAGTGTAGACACCCCACAAAATGAAAATATTATTAATGGTCCACAAGAAGCTTTTGTTGAAAATATTAGAGTTAATACTTCTCTTTTAAGAAGAATATTAAATAACGAAAATTTAATAATTGAAAGTATACAAGTTGGTGAAATAAGCAAAACTCAAGTTGCTGTTTGTTATATGAAAAATATTATTAATCCAGAACTTGTACAAGAAATTAAATATAGAATTAATAATTTAAAATTAGATAGTTTAATTTCATCTGGTCAGCTTGCTCAATTAATTGAAGAAAATGAAAAAATTGATATTCCAACTCTTTTGGAAACAGAAAGACCTGATAAATGTTCTAAATTTTTGATGCAAGGTAGAGCTGTGATTTTAGTAAACGGAAATCCATATGCTATTATTGCACCAGCAGTTTTAATTGATTTTTTAGCTTCTCCAGAAGATACAAATCTAAAAACACTATTTGCGAATTTTTTAAAAGTTTTAAGAATTTTGGCATATTTTATTACACTTTTAGCTCCAGGAATGTTTATTGCAATTACTGGTTTTCATCATGAACTATTACCAACTGAGTTATTGTTTTCTATTTTAGCAAGTAGAGAACATGTACCTTTTCCTATAATTTTCGAATTGATACTTATGGAAATTTCTTTTGAATTAATTCGTGAATCAGGAATAAGAGTACCTGCACCAATTGGTGCAACTCTTGGAATTGTAGGAGCATTAATTTTAGGAGATGCTGCTGTATCTGCTCATATTGTAAGTCCTATTTTAATAATAATAGTAGCTATTACCGGTTTAAGCTCTTTTGCAATTCCAGATTTTGCATTTTCTTTTCATTTAAGAATTTATAGATTTTTATTTACACTTTTAGGTTTTTGTGCCGGGTTTATTGGTATTGGAGCAGGATTACTTGTTTATATAAATATGCTTTGTAGTATGAGCTCATTTGGTGTAAGTTTTGTGTCTCCACTTACAAGTTCATTATCTACACATTTTAATAGTTTTTTTGTAAAACCTGCTTGGAAATATGAGAAAAGACCTGGATTTATTCAACCAAAAAAGAAATATGCTCAACCTAAAATATCTAAAAAGTGGAGGTATTAATGGAAAGAAAATTAGGGAACTTTGAAGTAATTAATAGTTTAATAATGATGTCAATCGCAGATATAGTTCTTACATCAGCAGGTATATTAATAAAAGAAGTAAATTCTGCAAGTCTTTTAACCTCATGCTTAATAAGTATTTTAGGAATTTTTATAACTTTTATTATGTGCAAGCTTTCTAAAAATTTTATAGGAAAAGATATTTTAAATATTTCAGAATATCTAGGTGGGAAAATTTTAAAAACTATTGTAGGCTTTGGTTTTGTCATTTATTTCATTTTAATATTAGCACTATTTTTAAGACAAACCTCTGATGCAATGCAACTTATCTATTACCCCCTTACTCATATTATTTTTATTATTGCACTTTTATCTATTGCAACAGGTATTATAGCCAGCTTTGGAAATAATAGTATATTCAAAGCTACAAGCTTAATTGTACCATTTTTATATACTGCAATTTTTCTTATTTTTATTGGTAATACAAAAAATTTTAATATTAATAATATGTTTCCTATTTTCGGAAATGGATTTAATCAATCTTTTATAAAAGGGTTAACAAATATTTTTACTTTTTCAGGTTTAAGCTATTTGTTTTTCTTTCCTTCAAAGCTAAAAAAGCCTGAAGAAATAACTAAAATCGGTTTAATTTTTTCTATTTTAAATGGTATTTATTTAATATTTTGTGTGGCAGATATTTTGTTTTTGTTTTCAGATGCAATGAATCACTCTCAACTTCCACCTCTTTATATTTCTGTAAGATATATTGAGTTTGGTACTTTCTTTCAAAGAATGGATGCCGCATTTATCTTTTTATGTGTATTAGGGCTTATTTCTGCTTTAAATATAAATTTATACTTTATATTAGAAATTTTGAAAAATATTACAAATCTATCAGATAGTAAACCTCTTATATTCCCTTGTTTACTTACTTCATTTGGAATAGCATTAGGATTAAAACAAGACTCAACTTTGGATTTTTTAGAAAATAGTCTTTCTAAAATTTTGTTTATTGTTTTTACCTTTGTTGTTCCACTAATTATTTTTATAGGAGCAATAATTAAGAAGAAATTTAAATATACTCAGTAAACTATAAATATTAAATACTTTTCAATTTTCTCGGCTCATTTCGTAATTTAAGAAATTCTACATCAATTTTTCGGCACCCTTTCACTTAGTCCTCGCTTTGCTCGACGCGAACATTTTCCAAAAAATTTCTTAGAATTTCTAAAATTACTCCAATCACATTCGAAAATTTCAAATTATTTAATATTTATATTTCACTAATAATTATTTTGTTTTTTGAAAGGAGCATTTATGAAATC
>DOYA01000034.1:9372-13176 GCA_003518755.1 Clostridiales bacterium
TATTAAAATGGTTCATCATTATAATGACAATTATTATTTTTCTATATGCTTTTTCTTCTTCTTATTATTCACAAAACATTGACCATTTAGATTATGTTATAGCTCTCGGAATAGATAAACTTCCTAATAGTGACAATCTTTCTGTTACTTTTGAATTTGCAAATTTAGGCTCTTTCTCAGAAAATTCTTCTTCTGAACAAACAGAACCTATTATAAATACTATTATAGCTCCAACTATTCCTAATGCCTTAACAATTATGAATGCATATATTGGTAAACAATTAAACTTATCTCACTGTAAAGTAATAGCCTTTTCAGAAGATTTTGCAAAGACTGGTATTTTAGATGAAGTTTCTTTTTTAACTCATAATATTCAAATTAGACCTACAACAAATGTTGTTGTAACAGATTGTAATGCTGTTGATTATTTAAAGCATTCTACTTCTTCTTTAGAACAAGTTTTAACAAAATATTACGATATTTTCCCAACTTCAAGTGAATATACCGGATATACTTCTAATATACCATTAGGAAGATTTTACGAAAATCTATTAGATATAAACTCTGGCGCTGTAACTATTTTAGGTAGTTTAGTTGAAAATGCGGATTCAAAAAATGAAAATCCATCTTCTTCAAATTCTCAAAATTCTGATGTTTCAGTCCCTTCAAAAAGCAATAATACATCTTCTGAATCATCAGATACAAATAATAATTCTAATAAAGAAAATGAATCTACAAAAATGGAAAATAAAAATACTATAACAAAAACTATACAGAATAATAAACAAGACTATCAATCTTTTGATCCAAAATCTGCCATATCCGAAGGAGATCGTGGTGCAGAAAATATGGGACTTGCAGTATTTAAAGATGATAAATATGTGGGAAGTCTATCCACAATAGAAACACTTTGTTATTCACTTTTAAAAGATGAAGTTGATAATTTCGTATTAACTATAACGAGCCCTTTTGATGAAGCAGAAAAAGTAGATATCAAAGTAGGTGATTTATCACAATTAAAAACAGATATCGATATTTCAAAAGATACACCAGTTATTAATATTAAATTTAATTTAACAGCAGAAGTGATTAATGTACTAGATAATCAAAATACACCATATGATAAAACTTTAGAAAAATTAAATTTTGCACTAAAATCGTATCTGACAGAAGAATTTAAGTCTTACTTATACAAAACATCACGCGAATATAATTCTGATATAAATGAATTTTATAAAATTGCTAAACGTCAGTTTATAATTAATTCTGATTTTTCAAATTATGATTGGGCTAATAAATATGAAACTGCAGAGTTTAATGTTGAATTTAATGAGGATATTATATCTACTTTAATAATAAGACATGAAGGAGATAGAGTATGAATACTTTTTCTATTAAATTGTTTTTTTCAGAAGTTTGCATAGTTATCTTTTTGCACATGTTATCTTTTGCTTTTTTTGAAATAAAACAAAATAATAATAAATTTGGTGGAATTTTTACAATTGTCTTCTCATTAGTTAGTGTTATCTTAAGTGTGATTGTGTTTTGGATCAACTAATAAAAACCCTAAAATGAAGGTTGTCTTCATTTTTAAGGTTTTTAATTGCTTTCAAAACAGCCTGTCCTCATTGCCCGTTTTTATTCTTCGATATTAAATCTTGTATTATCTATTATGTAATTCCTTTGAATTTCAGCTTCAGAAAGTGCTCTATTATAAACTCTAACACTATAATATCTGTTATATCCTTTTGTGTTAATTGAACCATTAAATGTTAAATTTCCATTATTTAAAACAATATTGTCTCCTGTGATAGTATTAATAATGCTTCCATTTTTATAAATACTACAACTATTATTTGTAGCATCTACTGTAACGCTTATTTGAGTCATCTCATTTATATCTACTAATACTCTATTTGAATTAATATATGTACCGGCTTTGGATCTTGCTTTTAGTTGTCCATTAGCATATATCCAACATTCATTATCATTATTTGTTAAATTATTATCCCAAATAGTGTTATAATCATAATATTCTAAAGGAGAAAATACAACTGAAATTGTATATGAAGAATTAAATTCCCATGGAGTCAGAAGTGTTTCTTCTTTGTTTGTTTTTAAACAATTTCCTTCCCATGTTAAGGAACTTGCATTTTGTATTGTTACATCATTCCCTTTTCCACTTAAATCTTTCCAAATTGTTGTTGTAGTATCATGATTTTCATCACCTAAATCTAAATTGTTTATACCATCTAAATGTAAAACTAAACCATTTTTCACTTCACTATTAATCATAATTGGTTTTTGCATCCAAAATGCTTTATTATCAATCATTGTACATAAATAATAAAATCCGGTATCTTCTGTATAATTGCAATTTGCAATAAATTCATTTTCTCCATATTGAGTTTCTACATACGTCCAATTTGTTATAGTACTAGCAGATGGATTATTCGTAGAATTCGAGCTATAATACCATCCATATTTTAATGTATTTATATCTAAATATTCCAAATTTGTATAAACATTAACTGATATTTTTTTGTCTATTTTATTTATTTCTGATGTTCCAAAATTAATTGATAAATTATTTTTACTAGCTAATTCGGCATAAATTGAATCCATATTATTTATATCTTTTTCATAATTTGCTTTTATCTGTCTATATTCTCTATCAACTGCAACTTGCTTGCTTTGCATATATAAATTTACACACGCAACTGATGCTAAAAAAAACAAGCAAGAAACTAATACAAATAAAGTTATTGACCCCTTTTGGCTTTTTAAATTCATAGCCTTTCTCCTCTTTCAATTTATTAATTTATAAGAACTAATATATTTAATATTAAAAATATTTCTTTTTAAACATTTAGAATTTTGTAGAAAAAAAGCAAGTGTTAAATACTTGCCTTTTTATGTGTTTTGTATTCTATATTTTCTTTTAACTATTGGTTCTGCTGGTGGTATTAATGGGCAATATGTATTATCAGAATTTAAAACTTGAACTTCAACTGTTCTAGTTAAAACATCTGTATAACTATATGTTGCATTTCTTGCTCCTTCATCATATTTTACAGTAAATATATTAGAATATACTTTATCTATTGTAGCTTCTTTTTCAAAACATTTATTTCTTCCTAGTGATCCTTTAACTATTATCTTCTGTCCAATTTTGTCAAAAATATTTGACTTTAAGTTCAAAATATCTGTTGAGCAAATCATTTTATATCACCCTCTACAATAATAATTTATGTCTAAATTATAACATTCGGGTAGTAAAAAGTCAAAGCCTTGGTAATTGTGTCTTTCAAGGTTTTTACTTCTATTTCAATACTTTCAGAGTTTCTTTACAATATTATTACATTTGTGTTACAAAAATATTACAAAAACGTAACTAGCTGCAAAACAACTATTTATTTGTCTTGCAGCTTCATCTTACCGTTTTGCTCCAATTCCTCCAATACCTCTTCTTCCATCTCTTAGCTCTTTTTCTATATCTTCAATACTGATATAATTAAACTCATCCGTAGTTGCTATTTTTCTTGCAACTTTTAGTGGATCCATAATATCTATTAAAATTCTTGCTGGACTTGATGCAAAGTTCGCTCCAGCCTGAATTAATGCTTCAAAATAACTTTGGCAAGCTCCTGCAAAAATCATTAAATCTGTATAATAATCTTTTTCGAATCTTCTTGCTTCTCTAACTGTTTCAATAAAATATTTTGAATTTCTATAATTATATATGTCATAAAATCCATGTTTTTTATTAAACATTCCATCATGTCCTGTAATTACTAAGATATC
>DOYA01000034.1:13256-13594 GCA_003518755.1 Clostridiales bacterium
ATTATACACAATTTGTGGCTGTCGTTTTTCAGAAACATTTTTTACAACTGCATTTATCCCCATTTTTTGATAATACTTACTAGATTTTTCACTATATCTTTTATCTCCATCTAAATGTAATATTTTTCCTGTAATAGCTTTTATTTGGTTTCGATTTTCTTCTTTTTTTATTCCCTGTTCAAATATGATTTCTTCTTTATTTATTTCTTTAAGTGATATTAATTCTAAATCATTAATATCACTATCTGCAATAATTCTTACAAATAATCCTTCTAAAAGTACATTCTTTTTATCTTTTATGTCTTTAATAATAAAAAATATATCTTTATTGTATGATA
>DOYA01000037.1 GCA_003518755.1 Clostridiales bacterium
AAGACGAAGTTTTTCATTAAAATTTATGACAAGATGGTCATTATTTTGTGAACTACTTACCTGTCTTACCAACTTTACGTCTAATAACTTCATATATATACTTAATACCTTTTCCGCCATAAACCTCAGGTGGTCTTTTTGTTCTAATCTCAGCAGCTATTTGACCAACTAATTCTTTATCAATTCCTTTTACAATAATAGTATTTGCATTTGGAACATCAAAGGTAATTCCTTGAGGTGCTTCATATATTACAGGATGTGAATATCCTAAAGATAAATTTAAGTTATTTCCTTGTTTTTGAACTCTATAACCTACACCATTGATTTGAAGTTCTTTTGTAAATTCATTCTGTACTCCTAAAATCATATTATTTATTAATGTTCTTGTTAAACCATGTAATTCTCTACTTTTTTTAGCATTAGAATCTCTTGAAACTGTAAGAACATCTCCATCTAGTTTTAAAGACATTTCACTTTTTATGTCTCTTTCTAGAGTTCCTTTTGGTCCTTTAACAGAAATATGATTTCCATCTATTTTTACTTCTACACCAGCAGGTATAGTAATAGGTTTGTTTCCTATTCTAGACATTTCTTCCTCCTTCCGTTTCCATAAAATTCCAAATCCTACTTTGTTAAAAATTCACTCAAAATCCTCACGTACTATTTGTACGCTGCGGTTTTTCGTAAATTTTTGCCTTGTAGTATTTGTTTTTTATGAAAACTAATTTTTTACAATCTAACTAGTTTTTTACGATCTAATTAATTTTATTCAGGGCTGATATTAAAAACATATTTCAAATTTGAAATTTCTAATATCTGACCTCTAACTTCCAACTTCTAATTACCATATATAAGCAAGTACTTCTCCACCAATTCCAAGCTCTCTTGCTTGTTTGTCTGTCATAAGACCTTTTGATGTTGAAATTATAGCAATTCCAAGTCCATTAAGAACTTTTGGTAATTCATCTTTTCCAGCATATACTTTAAGTCCTGGTTTACTTATTCTTTTTAAACCATCTATTACTCTTGTTCCTTTTTCATCATATTTAAGAGTAATTCTTATAACACCTTGTGTGTTAACATCTTTTATCTCTTCATAAGATTTTATATATCCTTCTTTAAACAATATATCTGCTATTGATAGTTTCATTTTTGAACATGGAACATCTACAGTTTTATGTTTAGAAGTATTTGCATTTCTTATACGTGTTAGCATGTCTGCTACAGGATCTGTTATATTCACTTTCTTTCCTTTCCGAACAAATGAAAAACTTCGTCCTGCTACGTTAAAATTTTATTCAAACATCCTCATGTACCACTCGTACACTCCGGTGTTTTCATAAAATTTTGCCTTGCACTACTTGTTTTTGCTTTGTTCTATTTTATTTTTTTATATTAAATTCCAAATCTTGCTTTGCAATATTTGTTTTTAATGAAAACTATAATATAAATTTAAAATTTCTTTTCAAACTTATACTAAACTAATTTTCAGTAATACTTTTAAAATTGATTAAAAATAGTAAGATGTGCATTTTTGATAAATGATTTATGTCGAAGGCGTACTTTGTGTACGTCGAGACTTAAATTGTTTATCGAAAATGTGCAGATTGCTGTTTTTAATCGATTTTATATTACCAACTTGCTTTCTTAACTCCAGGAATCTCACCCTTATGAGCTAATTCTCTAAAGCAAATACGGCAAATTCCATATTTTCTGATATATGCGTGTGGTCTACCACAAAGTTTACATCTATTGTATTCTCTAGTTTTGTATTTTTGTGGTTTTTGTTGTTTAACTTTCATTGACATTTTTGCCATTGACTCTATTCCTCCTAATTTTATTTTTATTCATGAAATGGCATACCTAATAGTTTAAGTAATTCCTTAGCTTCTTCGTCTGTTTTGGCTGTAGTTACAAAAATTATATCCATTCCTCTTAATTTATCAACTTTATCATATTCAATTTCAGGGAATATTAATTGTTCTTTTACACCCATAGAGTAATTTCCTCTACCATCAAAAGAATTGCTTGAAATTCCTCTAAAATCTCTAACTCTAGGAAGTGCAACATTCATTAATTTATATGCAAAATCATACATTTTATCTTGTCTTAATGTTACTTTACAACCTAAATCTTGACCTTCTCTTATTTTAAATGCTGCAATTGATTTTTTTGCCTTTGTTACAATTGGTCTTTGACCTGTAATTTGAGTTAAATCATTCATTGCATTTTCTAAAGCTTTAGGATTATCTCTAGTATCTCCTAAACCTATATTTATTACTATTTTATTTAATTTTGGAACTTGCATTATTGATTTGTATCCAAACTTTTTCATTAAAGCTGGAACAACTTCTTTTTCATATTGTTCTCTAAGTGCTTCCATTGATTACTGTTCCTCCTTTCTTAAATTAATTTATTTTAGCTCCACATTTTTTACAAACTCTAAATTTCTTATCATTTTCAATTACATAACCAATTCTAGTTGCTTTTCCACATTTTGGGCACACAATGTTAACAATTGATGAATGAATTGGAAATTCTGAAGCCATTATTCCACCTTCTCTATTAGGTGCTGCTTTAACATGTTTTTTTCTAATATTAATACCTTTTACTATAACTTTTTCAGTTTTAGGTATAACTTCTAGAACTTCACCAGTTTTACCTTTATCATTTCCAGATAAAACCATTACGTTATCACCTTTTTTGATTTTCATTTAAGGTTTTCCTCCTTTTTTACTATTTTATATTTACTGTTTAATAAATAAATTTTCACTTAAACTTGAAGTTATCAAAAATATAATTTGCTGTACTTTAATAGTCTATACATTCACAGTTTTCAAAATTTTAAAAACTAATAAGCTACGGTTAATATTTTGTAAAATTCAGCTAGCCTAAGGGCTATCTTAATTTAACAAAATTTAAACCTATGCATCTTTAATCTGTAAAATACAAATGTCCACTGATTTATAATGCAATACTCTATTTATCATCATGTTTCCCGTTTTCAAAAGAATGGTTATATTGCAAGGCAAGATTTTACGAAAAAACCGGAGCGTACATATTGTACGTGAGGATTTTTGAGTGAAATCTTAACACAGCAAGATGGCCATTATTTTGAAAACTATAGTACTTCTGGTGCTAATGAAAGAATCTTAAGAAATTCTCCATCTCTTAATTCTCTAGCAACAGGTCCAAATATACGTGTTCCTCTAGGTGTGTTATCTTCTCTTATAATTACTGCTGCATTATCATCAAATCTAACATAAGAACCATCTGCTCTTCTAATAGGGTTTGTAGTTCTTACAATAACTGCTTTTACGACATCACCTTTTTTTACAACTCCACCTGGTGTTGCTTCTTTAACAGATGCAACTATTATATCTCCAATACCAGCAGTTTTTCTATATGATCCACCTAAACATCTGATACACATTAGCTTTTTAGCTCCAGTGTTATCGGCTACGTTTAGGATACTTTGCTGTTGTATCATATTAATATCTCCTTCCCAATCTATTTTATGTCTGCTTTTTCGATAATCTCTACTACTCTCCATCTCTTATCTTTAGAAAGAGGTCTAGTTTCCATAACTTTAACTTTATCTCCAATATTACAGCTATTATTTTCATCATGTGCTTTTAATTTATATGTTCTTTTAACTATTTTTCCATAAATATTATGTCTTACTTTTCTTTCAACAGCAACAACTACTGTTTTATCCATTTTATTTGATGTAACAATACCTATCATTGTTTTACGAAGATTTCTAGTTTGTTCCATTGTTTACCCCTTTCTTCTCAGCAATCTTTCTTTCTGTTAGAATAGTATTAATTCTAGCAATATCTTTTTTAACCTCTCTAATTTTCATAGGGTTATCTAAAGAATGTGATGCTAAGCTAAATTTTAATTTGAATAATTCTGTTTTTAATTCACCTAATTCTTTTTCCAATTCAGGTGAAGACATTTCTTTTAATTTATTTAATTTCATTAATTTTCACCCTCCTCGATTGTTTTTTTAACAAATTTTGTTCTAACAGGTAATTTATTTGCGGCTAAACGTAATGCTTCTCTAGCAGTTTCTTCAGAAACCCCAGCAATCTCAAACATTATTCTATCTGGTTTTACAGCTGCTACCCAAAATTCTGTATTACCTTTACCTTTACCCATACGAGTTCCAGCAGGTTTTCTTGTTATTGGTTTGTCTGGGAATATTTTAATCCAAACTTTACCATCTCTTTTCATATAACGAGTCATTGCAACTCTGGCTGCTTCTATTTGGTTTCCTGTAATTAGTCCGGCATCAGTAGCTTGTAAACCAAATTCTCCATAAGAAACTGTATTTCCTCTTGTTGCTCTACCTCTATTTCTACCTTTTTGTACTTTTCTATGTTTTGTTCTTTTTGGCATTAATGGCATTATTGTTCTCCTCCTTCCATTTTTTTAGTAGGAAGAACTTCTCCTTTATATATCCAAACTTTTACACCGATTTTTCCATATGTAGTATTTGCTTCTGCAAATCCATAATCAATATCAGCTCTTAAAGTTTGTAATGGAATATTTCCTTCTTTATAGAATTCAGTTCTTGCCATATCTGCTCCACCTAATCTACCAGATACTGCAGTTTTAATTCCAGCAGCTCCTGCTTTTAGAGTTTTTTGCATACATTGTTTCATGGCACGTCTGAATGAAATTCTTCTTTCCAATTGTGAAGCAATATCTTCTGCAACAAGTGTTGCATCTAAACTTGGATTTTTTACTTCAACAATATTTAAATTTACATCTTTTCCAATTAATTTTTTAATATCTAATCTTAATGCTTCTGCTCCAGCTCCACCTTTTCCAATTAAAATTCCAGGTTTTGCAGTATAAACATTAACTTTTACTGATTTTGCAGTTCTTTCTATTTCGATATTTGCAATTCCAGCTTCATATACTTTTTTCTTTAAAAATTTACGTATTTTTTGATCTTCTATCAAATAATCTGCAAAATTTTTGTCATCTGCATACCATTTAGATTTCCAATCTTTAATTACGCCTAATCTTGCACCTAGTGGGTGTACTTTTTGTCCCATACTGTCCTTATGCCTCCTTTTCCTCTAATTTTATTGTTATATGACTTGTTCTTTTTCTGATTCTAACTGCTGAACCTTTTGCAGCAGGTCTAATTCTTTTTAGAGTTGGACCTTGATTTGCATAAATCTCAGAAATATATAATTTATCATGTTTCATATCATGATTATTTTCAGCATTTGCAATTGCTGATTTTAAAAGCTTTTCAATAATTTCTGATGATGCTTTTGGTGTAAACTTAACTATTGCTAAAGCTTCATCTACATTTTTTCCTCTAATTAAATCTGCAACAATTTTAACTTTTCTAGATGAAATTCTTGCATATTTTAGAGTTGCTTGAGCTGTTTTTACTTCTGCTTCCATTTTTCCTATCCTTTCTTAATAATATTTATTAACGTGTTCCACACACTTGCCGTTCGCAAAGAATTGGAATTTGACAATGAATTTTAACAACGTCAAATTTCAATTATTTGTGAACTCTACTTTTTAGTTGTTTTTTCTCCTGCATGACCTTTGAATGTTCTCGTAGGAGCAAACTCTCCTAATTTATGACCAATCATTTCTTCTGAAATGTATACAGGAACATGTTTTCTTCCATCATGAACTGCGATTGTATGACCAACAAATTCTGGATAAATAGTTGAAGCTCTTGACCATGTCTTAATAACTTCTTTTTTGTTTTCAGCATTCATAGCTTGAATTCTTTTCATAAGCTTTTTATCCACATAAGGTGCTTTTGGCTCTTTTCTCTTATTAAGATCTTTTTGTGCATTTTCCTTTTTTGCCATTTTTATTCTCCTTTCTTAAATCTTATTTTCTTCTCTTAACTATAAATTTATTTGATTGTTTTTTCTTATTTCTTGTCTTGTATCCTAGAGCTGGTTTACCCCAAGGTGTTAATGGTCCTGCATGACCAATTGGAGCTCTACCTTCACCACCACCATGTGGGTGATCTACTGGGTTCATAACAGATCCACGTACCTCTGGTCTCCATCCCATATTTCTCTTTCTTCCTGCTTTACCAATTTTTACGTTTCCGTGATCCGAATTTCCAATTACTCCTATTGTAGCTCTACAATTTGCAAGAACTAATCTCATTTCTCCAGAAGGAAGTCTTACATGTGCGTATTTTCCTTCTTTAGCCATTAATTGTGCACTTTGTCCTGCAGCTTTAACTAATTTTCCACCTTGACCTGGATTTAATTCTATATTGTGGATTAAAGTACCAACTGGTATAGAATTTATTTCCATGCAGTTTCCTGGTTTAATATCTGCTGATTTTCCAGATATTACTTTATCACCATCTGTTAATCCTTGTGGTGCTAAGATATATGCTTTAACTCCATCTGAATATTGAATTAAAGCTATATTTGCACTTCTATTTGGATCATATTCGATTCCAATTACTTGTGCTTCCATATCGTCTTTTTGACGTTTAAAATCAATTATTCTATATTTTTGTCTGTTTCCTCCACCTTGATGACGTACTGTTATTCTACCATAGTTGTTTCTTCCTGCTTTTTCTTTCTTTGTTGTAAGTAAAGATTTTTCAGGTGTCTTTTTTGTTATTTCTGCAGAATAATCTAATACTGTCATATTTCTTCTTGAAGGTGTGTATGCTTTAAAATGTTTCATTATAAATCTTCTCCTTTTTTTTACTAATTTGTACGGATATTTTCCTGCTCCGCCTGCAGTTAAAATTTATTTTCCTAGTTTTTTCTAGATAATATCGTAAAATTCAAGCTATTCACAAAGTCCAAGTTCCTCATCAGAATATTTTTCAAATTCATCCATATATAATGCTATTTCTAATAGATCAATATTATTTGAATATAGTTTCAAAGCTTCTTCAACATTGCAGTTTTCATCTATTAATGCTAATAAACTATTTCTTCGTGCATATAATCTATCTTCCAATTTATCTGATATTGGATTTTTTTCTTTCTTATGATTTATAGCATCTAATATTTTATCAATTATTGCTATTTTCCTTAAATATTTAGGTATCAAACCCTTTATTCCTTGTACTTGCATTTTTTCTATTGGTAATTTACTCATCTTATACACCGCTAAATGCGTCTATTGAATCTTTGAATTTCTTGTTTCCTTTCCATCTTTTCTCATTAATTATTCACCATATATTTCATGGCCTGCTTCTTCTACATTAGGATTCACTTTAAATCTTTGACTAATTCCACTTGTTTCTGGATTTTCATGTTCTAATACATCTGCTAATGTTTGATATGGTGGGAATTCTTGATTGCATCCCTTATTCTTTTCTCCATCATTGGCCTTTTCTCTCATCAAATTCCTAAAACGCCCTGTAGCTTTTTCAGCTTTTTCAGCTATTTCTGCAATCTCTTCTGGACTTAAGTCTCTTGGTTTACCAAGAATTTGTTCAATAGTTTTATAAGGATAAAAACCTTTATCTGTATCGCTCATTTTATTTTACCTCCTACACACCGCTAAATGCGTCTATAGAATCTTTGAATTTCTTAGTTCCTTTTGTTTCCTTTCCACCTTTAGCTAAGTATGTAGAAGCTTTAGGGTCTATATCTATTGTAACTATTGCTTTTTTCCAGCTTGATGTCATTCCTTGATGATATCCTACTCTTTTCTTCTTTCCTTTTACCATCATTGTATTAACATTTAATACTTTTACATTAAAAAGTTTTTCAACAGCATTTGCTATTTCTATTTTTGTTGCTTTTTTGTTAACTTTGAATGTGTATTTTCCATCTTGTAAACCATTGTTACTTTTTTCAGTAACTACTGGTGCTATTATAATTTCTTCTGCTACCATAATTATGCATACACCTCCTCTAATTTCTTAACAGTATCAAGTGTTAGAACTAAATTAGTGTATTTTAATAAATCATATACAT
>DOYA01000074.1:0-17021 GCA_003518755.1 Clostridiales bacterium
TATAGAATTACAGTTTAGAAACAAAAAAAATGAACTTATTGATTTAAATTCAAAAAGTTCATTTTAAAATTTTTGGTGCAAAGGCGGAAAACATATGCAAAATCCGCCAGACAAAAAATCTGTATTTAAAAGTTCTAAACGTAGTTGTTGCAACAATTGGCAATCTTTTGTTAATTGTGTTTTGACACTATCTAATCACACAAATTACATCTTTGGCTTTTAATTCAAAACTTTCTTTTGTCCAATGTGAGAATTCTCTCATTTTCATATCTTCTTTAATCTTTTGTAACAGTTCTTGATTAGTCATCAAAAAAACTCCTCTACAATGTATTTGCAACTTTAAGTTACATAATGCATTATATCAGAGATTTTCTATATATTCAATATTGATTCTTTCTTCAACATTCGTTCCATTGTTGCTTCGTAGCAATTTAATTGTTACTACTAAAGCAATTAAGGTAATACCTTTCTTTTGTTTTAATATTTTTTCCTTTTTTGAATATTCCTCCTGTTATTTTGTGCAATGTATATGTTTATTTTATATACTTCTTTTTACCCTTTATCTCCCTGCATCACTATATTTTAAAATATCTTACTTTCCACTGTCTTCATTAAATACTGAAATTTCAAATTCTTTAGATTTGCCTGATTTTTTTCCTGTTAAAATTATTTTTGTTTCACCTTCACTTATCCCTGTAATATTACCTTCAGAATCAATCTGAACTACTTCTGAATTATTTGAGCTACATTGGAAATCTTCAAAAAAATCAATTAAAATAATTTCATCTTTAATATTTTTTGTATCACCTACAGCAATACCTAATCCTGTTGTATTACCATTCATTAAATCCATGTCAGTTACTTCATTTTCATTATTAGATAGTTCGCTTATATTTGTAATATTTCTTTCATTATCATATATAAGTTTATAATATCGATTATCATAAAGTTTAACATATTCATACTGTTCGACTCCATTATATTTGATGCTTTCACTGTAATCCTCAAACCTTTTCGTTGCAAACAATTGTAATATTGATACTTCTTCTATATTTTTACATTCTCCATAATTATCATAAATAAACAAATAATACAATCCATCTATATCAAAAACTTCATATGATGCAGAAACAACAACACTACTTCCTCCACCTTCAACTGGTGTTGAATTTTCTTCATTCCATCCTGACACCCAAATACCAGATAAATTCAAAGTATTATTTATTTCATCTTCGAAGTTGTAAGTCCCATTTCTATAATTTTTTGATATAAAATAGTCCTTTAATATGTTTAAATTGTTTCTATTAATTAATTCTTTTATCTCACCGTAACTGTTTATAGTGTATTGCCTTTTAGACTTTTCAAATGTTACTGTAATTGGATTACTTCCACTTGCATTCGCTCCTTCATTTGTTAATTCTGTATTCATATCTTCTGATGTTACTGGTGTTGAATTTCCATTACCTGCTTTTTTAGCTAATGCTGAATTATATGCAAGTGCTACAATTTCTTTTTCTTGTCCAATTTCTGTTTGAGTTTTAGCTTCTGTTGCTTTCTGTAAAATTCCATTATCCCCTGACAACATTGAAATTGATATACCAGCTAATATCAATAATACTATAATAGTAATAACTAATGCAATTAATGTTATACCTTTCTTTTGTTTAAAAATTTTTTCCATTTTTAAATATTCCTCCTATTATTTAATAATTATATTGACTAATATAATATCAAATAATCAGAATAATTTCAATACTTCAAAAATCACTGTAATAAATAAATAAATAAATATATATATATACTCTCACAATATTTTTAAGGATTGTTACATTTATATTAAGTTTTGATTACATAGTTATTACAAGTCTTAATATCAAACTCATTTACTAAATCTATTTTAATCATTCAAAAAATTCATTACTAAATCAATTATTACATCCTTTTCTTTTGGATTTGATTCAGCTATTAAAAGAGTAAGAGCTGCTAAAGTATTATTATCAATTGTTAGTTTTCCGATCTTTATATAAAATCCCATAAAAATTCAAGAAATATATAAATAAAGTAGCTGCAATACGTTTATTACCATCTGCAAAAACATGATTCTTTACAATTAAGTATAGGAAATTTGCTCCTTTTTCTTCTATACTTTTATAAATATCTTGTCCTGCAAAACTTTGATAGATATTACCAATAATTGATTCTAGTCCTTTGTCTCTTTCTACAGCAAATAAAGTACTTTCTTGATTAAATCTTAATTTATCAATAACTTCTAAGCAGTCTTCATATTTAATCATTCGTTCATCAGTGTTTCCTTTAATCTTTTTTAAAGTTCTGTGATCATAATCATCCAATAAATCTAGTGCTTTTGAATATCCACCAATTACTTTTAATATTTCTTTTGCATCATCGCCTTCTAAACGTTCATCTATTCTATTTGCAATATCAATTAATTTAACAGTCTTTTCTAAGTATTCTAATCTTTTTTGATTTATAGAATAGCCTTTTATCATATAGTCTTTTAATATTGCAGTTGCCCATTTTCTAAACATAATACCACGTTTACTATTTACTCTGTATCCAACTGATATAATCATATCAAGATTATAATATTGAACTTTATAAGTTTTTCCATCTTCAGCAGTATGCTCAAAAAATGAGCATACTGAATTTTCTTCTAATTCTTCATCTTTATAAATATTTTGAATATGTCTTGTAATTGTTCTCCTATCTTTATCAAATAATTCTGCCATCTGCTTTTGTGTTAGCCACACAGTTTCATCTTTTAAGTTTACCTCTAATTTTACTCCTTGGTTTTCAAATAAAATAATTTCATTCTTTTTTTCGTCCATAAGAATACATCCTTTTCTATAAATTTAGTTCTTATTATTTTTATTGTTACATTTAAAAGTTCATTTTTATCATTTACGAACTATTGTTTTTATTATATTTGATATTTTGATATCTGTCAACAAATTTTTTGGAATTTTATTAAAAAAATGTACCACCCTTTAACTTAAAAGGTGGTACAAAAAATAGCCCAGTATAAAAGTTTTGTGCAAAAAGGAATAGGTATAATAGCGACAACGTATTTAATTACTCCATTAAATATTGTTTATACACTGCATTTCTTAAAAGATTATATAATGTTTTACTTTCATCAAACTTTATAGAATTATCTTTTTCTTCTAAATATTCTTTATAATTTAAGCAATTTAATTCATTAACTTCTTGCAATAAATAATATTGTTGTTTCGGAATAATTAAATTAGCAGTAAAATCAATAGCATTATTTTCATCATCAAGTATAAATGAGTGATAATAACTATAATCTATACCTTTTTTACATATTGATGTTACTGCCTTAAACATTTCATATTTTTCTATTATATAAAATGAAATTTCGTGGCATCCATCTTGAATTTTTTCTCCTAATTTTCCTATAAAATCTAATGTTTCTTTATCCTTTATAAAGCTATCTTCTGCTCCCATAAATTGAATCTTTCCAAAGTCTTTTGAAATAATTTCATGAGTATCATCTTCATATACAATCATTTTTTCTATAATATTAGCTGATTTTAAAATATCATATAATAAATTTGTATTCGATTTATTTCTAGTTACGCCTAATATTAGTGAATATATCAATCCTTTTTTAAATCTTTCATAATCTGCTCCAATATAGTTTAATCCATCTAATAATTGTTTATTATAGAATTTAAAAAGCCATACTTTTAATTTATTAAATACTTCTAGACTATTGTTAGTATTAGCAATTTTAAATAAGTCATCATCTATATTGTTATTTATATATTTAATTAAGTTTTCAACATTTTCTTGTTCTACTTTATACCATAGAGTTTCTTTTTTATTACAATATTCTGATAACTTCATATTACTATTCTTACCTTTCAAGCCCATATTTTCTTTTTTTCTATCTGTTTCAGATCTTACTGTAGAAGTTGTTGCATCAACAGCATTTTCTAGTAATTCCAGTCTTAACATACTTAGTTAAATTAGATACTTTAAAAATTTATTTTGGATTATTATCTATAGCTTTACTTACTGAACTTCCTAGTTGATATGTTCCGTTGTATTCTTGATTATCGACTGTAATAGTATATTGTACTGATATAGCAAAATTACGGTTTCACCTTCAATATCTTTTGGTGAATTGTTTATATCATACCATTTTAATTCTGTGCCTTCTGTTGGATTATTTTATCATCCGTTTTTTTTAAAAAAATACTAAGGCTTATACATAAAAGAGTAATGTAAATCATTGTTTTTAACTTCAAGTTAAATATTACAAATATAAATGTAACAATTGTTCTAAAAGAATTCTGAATTATTTCATATGTAAGATTGTAATTAGTATATTCGAATTTTTTGCTTAATGTATAAAACTCTTTATTAATTGATAATTCATACATTTTTGTTACAAATCCTTCGAAAACAGAAATTAACAATAATGCATATCCTACAGAATTTACTTTTAAAGTAAAAACTATTACAGTTAAAATAACTGATATAGTTAAAAAATTATTATTTGATTTATCAAGAGTTTTACCAAATAAGTAAGTAAAAACTATTAAAGATAAATTAGTTATTAAATTTACAATTCCTATAGTTTGATAAGTATTTTTAACATATATAAAAATATATAAAGGAATTAAAAATTTTACAACATTCAAAAGCTCGTAAGAACCAAATAAGTAAATATTATTCTTTGGGATTTGTCTTAAAGTTTTGCATAATTCTATTTTTTTATTTGTTGTATCTTTTTTAAATGTAAGAAAATACAAAGGTACAATACTTGCAGTAAAAAGTACAATTGCTATTATAGTTAATATATTCAAACTGATATAATCTAATATTATTGAACCTATATAAGCAGAAACTATAACTCCTATTTGATTAATTATACTAATAATAGAATATGTGGTAGAAATATCATTATTTTTAATTACTCTAAGATTATAGTACCTTCTTGCTATCCAATATCCACGTCTATAAACAGCATACAATACAGCAATGCTAAATAAATACCAGATATTGTTTGTCATAAAATTTAATAGAATTTGGAGTATTAAAAAAGCAACTATACCAATAATTGACAGTATTTTATAATTAAATTTTTGTGATAAATATACAGATGGATAGCTTATAATTAAAGATACTGCATTAGCTATAAAATAATAAAATAGAATGCTTTTTAAATCAAAACCAAATTTAAATAATATTACAGGAATAAATACTTCAATCAAGTTTCTTGAAAATGTTGATAGAAATACATATATTCCAAATTTTTTTTGATTTGTATCCATTATTTACTCCCTATTAACTTAGTGTATTTAAAACTTTCTTTAAGGTATTCAAGTAAAGGATAATAGCAATTATCATTGTAAAGATTTCTGCTATAGTAAATGAAATCCATATTCCATTTATTCCAATTAATTTTTTTAATAAAATGATAAATGGTAAAGTAAAAATAATCTGTCTAGATAAATTAACTATTAAACTATATAATCCATTACCCAATGCCTGAAATGTTGCAGACAAGGTTAAACTTATTCCAGCAAATATAAATCCAATTGCTAAAATTCTAAATGCAGGAATTGCAACATTAAAAATATCATCTGGTACATTATAGATTTGAATTATTTGTTTAGTTCCTAATAAAAATACTAATTCTCCAATTAATGTAACACCTACTGATATTTTTAAAAAAGTTTTAATAGTTTCAAAAACTCTTTGCTTATTCTTTGCTCCCCAATTATATGCAATTATTGGTATCATACCATAATTAAAGCCATATACTATTATTATTACAAATTTTTGTAATTGACAATATATACCCCATACAGAAATTGCATTATCTGAAAACTCTCCAAGTACTTTATTTAAAATTAATGTAATAAATGAAGCTACGGATTCCAAAATCATCGTTGGTAGTCCGACTTTATAGATATCTTTAAATATTGATTTTTCAATTTTTAATTTTAATAATTCATTTAATGTAAATATATTATCTTTTAATATAATTATCATACCAATCATCATTCCAATAAATTGTCCAATTACTGATGAAATTGCTGCTCCAGAAATGCCTAATGCAGGTATACCAAAGTAACCAAATATTAAAATTGGATCTAAAATTAAATTTATAATCGCTCCTCCAAATTGAATTATCATACTTGATTTTGTTTTTCCATAAGCTTCTAAAATTTTTTCAAATAAAATTTGATATAAACTCCAAATTGAAAACAAGCTAATTATTGACAAATAATTATTTCCCAATTTTTTTATATTTTCATTTTGTGTAAATAATCCAAAAAAACTATGTAAACTTAATTTACTAGCAATAACAATTACAACCCAGCTTATAAAAGTAACAATAAAGCCAAATTTAATAATACTTTTAGTTTTCCCTTCGTTTTTTTCTCCCAATGTTTTTGCAAGTAATGCATTAAGACCAATTGATGTTCCCAACGCAATTGCTGTTATTATTGATTGAACAGGAATAGATAATGCAGCTGCTGTTAATGCATTATTACTTATTTTAGATATAAACATTGTATCAACAATTCCATATAAAGCAATAGATATCATTGATATTACCATTGGTATTGAAATCTTAAATGCTAGTTTATTAATTGGCATAGTTTCCATATCATTAGATATATTTTTCATTTGGTTCTCCTTGCTTTCTTATACTAAATTTTTTTCAAAAGTTCCTTTTATATCTACACCATCAGTACCTGATATAAAAGCATTTGAATCAAACTCATTCATATGTCTTGCTAATCGCATTTTCTCGTACTTATTTAATACAGTATATGTTATATATGTTTTTGTTTCTGTATAGCCACCTGTTGCTTCCCAATATGTGGCACCTCTATTTAAATCTTTATTGATAAATTTAATAATTTTTTCAGGATGTTTTTTAGTAAAAATAAATACTTCAGAGCAGATATTTTGCATATGAGTTTTATCAATCATTATTGTTTCAAAAACAGCAAACAATATTGAATAAAGCATTGTTTCTATACCATATTTTAATCCGCAAATACTATAAACAATAATATTAAATATAAGATTAATATTTCCAACTGAAACATTGTTATATCTTTTGCTTAAGTCTATGCCTATTATGTCTGTTCCACCTGTAGAACTTCCTGTACTTAAAGCCATGCCTACTCCAATTCCTGCTAATATTCCACCTATCAAAACATTTGGAAGTAAATCTTGAATTATTGGTTGATTAGGTATTGGTATAATCATTAAGAACAAAGAATTAACAGAAACAGCAAATAAAGTTCTTATAAAAAACACTCTACTAATTCTTTTAAAAGCAATTACAAAAAGTGGTATATTAATTAAATAGTAAATTATTGAACTTATATCAAAGTTCATATTTAATTTAAAAATTGAGTTTATTGCAGTTCTGATTAATTGTGATAATCCAAGTGTTCCTCCAGTATATAAATTATTTGGTACTATAAATAGATTTATTGCTAATGAGCATAAAAATAGTCCTAATATACATTTTGCAAATTTAAACCATCCCCAATTAAAAAGTTTAAAAATACTAATTCTATTCTTAAGACTATTTATATCAGCATTTTTTTCAATGTTTACTACGTCTTGTTTTTTATCTAAAACTTCATTCATTATTATTAAAAATCCTTTCATGTTATATCTTTTATGTATTAAAAACCCTTAAAATAAACTAGGATCTATAAAATCCTAGTTTATTATGATTAATCAATAAACTTTTCTAATGCTTTTTTAGTTTTACTAAGAAATTCCTCATTATTTTTTGTTGCTTTAATTACTTTTAATATTTGATCTGTACTTTCAGCAGCAGGAATATTTCCCATAGCTTTTCTAATTAAAGTTGCTACTTCAAGTTCTTTATCAGACAATAGTAAGTCTTCACGCCTTGTATTAGATCTTTTAATGTCAATAGCTGGGAATATACGTTTTTCAGCTAAGCTTCTATCTAAAAGAACTTCCATATTACCAGTTCCTTTAAACTCTTCAAAAATAACATCATCCATTCTGCTTCCAGTTTCTGTTAGAGCTGTTGCTAAAATTGTTAGGCTTCCACCAAATTCAATATTTCTAGCTGCACCAAAAAATTTCTTTGGTTTATGTAAAGATGCTGGATCTATACCTCCAGAAAGAGTTCTACCTGATGCAGGAACAACTAAATTATATGCTCTTGCTAAACGTGTTATACTATCTAATAAAACAACTACATCTTTTCCTTGCTCTACTAGTCTTTTAGCTCTTTCAATAACCATTTCTGCGACTTTTGCATGATGTTCAGGCAATTCATCAAAAGTTGAATATACTACTTGACCTTTAATTGATCTTTCCATATCAGTAACTTCCTCTGGCCTTTCATCTATTAAAAGCATAATAAGTTCACATTCTGGATTATTAGTTGTAATACTATTTGCAATTTCCTTAAGTAGTGTTGTTTTACCAGCTTTAGGTTGAGCAACAATCAAACCCCTTTGCCCTTTTCCAATTGGAGAAATAATATCCATCATTCTGGTTGCATAATTTTCTTGAACTGTTTCTAATTTTAATCTTTCATCAGGATATATTGGAGTTAAATCTTCAAATCTAGTTCTTTTAATTGCCTTTTCAGGATGCTCACCATTAACTTCGCCTACAAAAATTAGAGATGGAAATTTTTCTCCTTCTTTGTATCTTGAAATACCTTTAACTAAATCTCCAGTTGTTAGTCTGAATCTCCTAATTTGAACAGGTGAAATATATACATCTTTTGGACTAGATAAATAATTGTCTCCTCTTAAAAAGCCATATCCTTCAGACATTACTTCTAAAATACCTTCAATTATTTCGTCTTCTTCATTGTTGACTTGATATGTAACAGATGATTCTCCTAAGTTTTCATCATCTTCTACACTATCTTCTAATTCATAGTTATTTGAAATAGTATCTGTTTCATCTATATAATCTTCTTCCTCTTCATCACTATTATCATAATCTTCATTTTCTTCATCAAATTTGTTATTCTGAAGACTATTCAATACCTCAATAAGTTCCTCTTTATTTAATTTAGAAATATTTCTAATATTGTTTTCTTTTGCTAATTTTTTTAACTCTAAAAGAGTAAGATTTTCTAAATTTTGCATTTTCAAATTCTCCTTTTTTTGATTAATAAACTATTCACTTTGTAAAATAAATATAAAATACATTAAATATATTTGGGGATTTTTAATTGAATTCAAATGTAGGTTGTTATATATAAGCTTACCTACCTATTACTTCTAACTTTATTTATTCTGTTTGAATATTATAAATTATAGATTATCATATGAATATAACAACAGACTGTATTATATCATAAAAAAAACAATTTGTGAAGTAAAAAACGAAAATAAACCTTGGTAAAACAAGGTTTATTTAATTTTCATTATCAACATATACTTTTTCATTAGGCATATACATACCTAGCTTTTCTCTTGCTAATGCTTCAATATATTCAAGTGAATTAACATTATCTTTTTGATTATTTAACTCTTCTTGTTTTTTTTGAGCTTCTGCAATATCAATTTTTAAACTATTAACTTGAGCATTATAATTATTTAATACTTTTTGCTGATTAATAAATGTTATCATTGCATAAAATATAACTAAAACAAGAATTATTCTTTTTAATAAAATGCCTTTATTTTTCATACGTATAACCATTCTTTCTTTTAAAAAAATTTAACCTATATATATTATTCTCCAATAATATCCAAAATCCCCTTTATTATTTAATTATTTTGATATTTTTATAGTTTAATTATTTTATTTTGTTGAGTAATGTCTGTTTTTAAAAAATGTTATAATTTTTTTTAGAGGATATGTAATAAATTTGATTATACTATTTAAAATGGTTTTGACTGTTTTAATTATATAAACAAATATTTTTATTATATATTGGCTTATTGCCAAGATGTATATAAAAAAACCTAAAATCAACCCTATAAACATATAAAGCCTAATAGTTCCATCCGAAAAACTATACATAAAAAAAATCACACTTATTCCTGTTATTATCCAAAATATAATATCTTGAATTGATGTCATCAAATTTGATGTTTTAACGCTTTTTCTTAAAATTCTAAAAAAATCAAAAATTAAACCTATGATTACACCATTTAATGAGAAAATTAGAAATAATACCGCTTGATTATTAATCATTTGCACTTCACACCTCTTGCTAGTTATTTAAATATTTTAGAAAATAATCCTTGTTCTTGTGATTTTTTAGTAGGGTCACTATAACCAAGATTAGAGATTTCTCCTTCTACACTCACATCCCCTGTATCTATACTCAACTTATTAATTTTTAAATTATTTCCTTTTACTGTTAACAAACCTAACTCTGTTTCAATTATAACAAGCTCATCATCAAAACTTATAACATCTTTTACGCCAGAAACACTTAATTTATTTCTATTTTCCATAACAATATTTTGAACTATATTGTTTAATCCTATATTCTTTCTTTCTTCGACAACCATAGTACTTTCCTCCTTTGCTATAAATATTTATATTCGGTTATTTTGATTTTAGAACCTGTGCGGGCGATTAAAATCGCCCCTACAACGAAAATAAATTAATCTCCTTTATATTTTTTTTTTACGAATTACGACAAAGCTCTAATATCATTACGATATTAGAGCTTTGTGAAGTTCTTCTAAAATTTCATCAGGAATAATTTCTTTAAATATTATAGCTATTTTTGCTTCATTTATTTCCATACTAATTATATTTAAATGATTTTTATCAACAATATGCATTATTGTAGTAACAATACTATTATTACTCATAATTCCATTTCCGATAACAGATATTCTTGTTATATCTAAATAAGTTGCATTTAATTCTGGCCATTTATCTTCAAGCAAGCCTGCAAATTTATTGAATTTTGACTTTGAAATTGTAAATGTAATATCAATTGTATCAGCACTGCTATTTACAAGGTTTTTAACATTTAATTCATTTTCTATAAAACTATAATAAATATTATTAAATATATCAACTGAATAAGTAGTCTTTGATGTTATATGCACATATTTTAAATCATCATTTTTTACAATACTTTTTACAGTACTTCCTTCTATTTTATCATTAATTAAAGTCCCTGAATTATCTATAAATGTTGATTTTGCAACAATTGGAATGTTGAATCTCTCGCCAACCTCAACACACCTGTTATGAAGGACTTTAGCTCCTTCATCTGCAATATCTAACATTTCAGAATATGAAATTGCATCTATTTTTTTAGCAACTTTAGTTTTTTTTGGATCTGCAGAATATACTCCATCTACATCTGAAAATATATAGCAATGATTTGCTTTGATTTTAGCTGCTATTGCAACAGCTGTAGTATCAGAACCTCCTCTACCTAAAGTTGTAATATCCATGTTTCTATTAATTCCTTGAAAACCAGCAACTATAACTATATTTCCATTATTTAACTCTTTTTCAATACGAGATGTATCAATATCTTCTATTATAGCATCTTGATTTGTATTATTAGTAAAAATTCCAGCCTGCCAGCCAGTTAAAGAAATTGCTTTCATACCAAGTCTGTTTAATAAAATAGAAAGTTTTGCCATTGACATTTGTTCCCCTGAACTTAAGAGAACATCTAGCTCTCTTTCATTTGGTACACTTGATAAACTCATTGCTTCTTTTATAAGTTCATCTGTTGTTTTCCCTTGTGCTGAAACTACAATTACAATTCTTTTATTTTCATCATAAAATTCTTTTATTTTTTCTGCAACAATATTTAATTTAATATTATCTGCAACAGAACTTCCTCCAAATTTCAATACTACTGTGTCCATATTTGGCACCTTCTTTTTTATTTAATAAGGATTATTTAATTATAAACATTCCTTTTATGGTTATTGTCCAATAATAAATCAATTTCTGTATTTGATGTGAGAGGTACTATATATATTGTAAAAATCACACTTCTCACTTCCATTTTCAATATTTAATGAGCAACAACTGTTATATTATATGTTTTTTTATTATTTTTAGTTAAAAGATTTAAATCTAATTTTGTAGAGTAGCAACAGCAACATTGTATATCTTTTTTCGTGCTTTAGTCAAGAAAACCAGAAATAAGATTTTGTACGCATATCAAATGCTACAAAATCTAAATTCTGCCATAACTCTCCTCTACGTCAAGTCTATCATCTAACGATGATGACTTTCCTAGAGTATAGAAAAAAGCATATACAATGAAAGCAATGTTGCGGATAAAAATTTAAATTATTACAAATATTTATTTTGTCATTGTTAAATAACTCTGAATAAACCCGTCTAAATCTCCATCCATGACACCTTGTACATTTCCCACTTCATAATTTGTTCTATGGTCTTTTACTAAAGTGTATGGGCAAAATACATATGATCTAATTTGACTACCCCAAGCAATTTCTCTTTGTACTCCTTTTAATTCATCAATTGTTTCTTTATGCTCTTTTTCTTTTAAATCTAAAAGTTTTGATTTCAGCATTTTCATTGCAAACTCTCTATTTTGTAGTTGAGAACGTTGTGTTTGACAAGAAACTATAATTCCAGTTGGAATATGAGTTAACCTAACAGCTGATGAAGTTTTATTAATATGCTGTCCACCTGCTCCTGAAGCTCTAAACACATCCATTTTTATATCATCTGGATTAATATATAAATCAATATCATCTGTTATTTCAGGCAATACTTCTAAAGAAGCAAATGATGTATGACGTCTTCCTCCACTATCAAATGGAGATATTCTTACTAATCTATGTACTCCCATCTCCCCTTTTAAATATCCATAAGCATTTTCTCCTGAAACTTCAAAAGTAACAGATTTAAGACCTGCTTCATCACCTTCTAAATAATCAAGTTCTTCTACTTTGTAATTTGATTTATTAGCCCACCTTGTATACATTCTGTAAAGCATTTCAGCCCAGTCTTGCGCTTCTGTTCCTCCTGCACCTGGGTGAATAGTTAGAATTGCATTATTTTTATCATACTTTCCTGATAAAAGAGTTAAAATTTCAAATTTTTGTAATTCTGCTTCACTCTTTTTTATGTCTTTTATCATTTCTTTTGCAAGGCTTTCGTCATCTTCTATTTTTAACAAATCTATGATTTCATTTATACCAGATAAATCCGCTTCTAATTCTCTGTATTTTGTGCATTTATTTTTTATGTTTTTAATTTTATCAAGAACTTCATTTGCATTTTTAGTATCATCCCAAAAATTAGGCTCAACTGTCAATTTTTCTAATTTGCTTAATTCTTGCTCAAGTTTTGATATGTCAAAGTGAATCACCAAGCTCTTTTAACCTAGCCATTAAACTTTCAGCTAATTTACAATATTCTTCTATGTCTTGCATTATATCACACTCCTTATAATCTACATTAAATACTATTAAATGATAATATCCTGATTATCGTAACTATTATTGGTTTTTGGAATATGTTTTTTATATAAACGATGTGCTAAACTTAACAGGTATGGATTTATTTGGCTACCATCTATTATATTCTTACGTTCAAATGATAGAAGTGAACATAAATACGATATTTCATTGTTATCTTTTTTATCCCATGAATTCTTTTCCATATTTGTTTTTTCATTTTTTTTTAAAGAACTTATTATTAAATCTATATCATCATAATTATTGTATTCTTGATTTATAATTGTTGAAATATTTTCTTTTGTATTTTTTTCAATATATTTAATTAGTCTATCTGATAGATTATTTAATTTAAAAAAAATAATAAATTCATCTGCACCTTTTCCTATATTATTTTGAAAAAAATCAATGATCATCTCTAATAACTTACTTATTGAATTCACTATCTCCTTATACTGATATGGATTTAATAAAACATAATAACATAATAAAACTATTGCTTTATTACTTAAATTACTATAGTCGTATTTCATAATTAGATTTATCCTCCCATGCTTCAATTTTTTTTGCTATAAAATTTCTTATGTTGATTACTTGAATTTTTTAATACTGAATCAACTTTCAATTAATTAAAAACTTTTTTAATCTGTAATATCTTTATAATTATATTTCTTTGTCAAAAAAATTACAATACTATTTTCATAATTTATATACACACATGTCAGCATAAAAAATCACTCCACAAATCCCTTTGAAATTAAAGCTTTTTCCATCTCTCCAGTCCTTTTTATAATTGAAATTAGAATTGGTTTTAAAACTAAAGAAAAATTATTTATTTTTATTTTTGCTCCTTTAGATTTAATGGCATTTTGGACAGCAGTAATCTCATTTTTTAAAATTGGTATTGTGCAAAGAGAAATTGAAACAATAAGAGAAATATTTTTTGTATTAATCTTAAATATTTTAAGTGGTGAAAGCAATAGTTCAAATGTGTATGATATTTCTGCTATTGTTGTTGTTTTGTAATAAATATATGTAATACAATAACATATGATAATTCTAAATATAATCAATGCAGATTCCATTAAATCTGATAAAACAATATTTAATAAAAATGCTAAAAAAAGAAATGGAATTAGTAACTTAAAGCTCTTAAAAAAGTCTTTAATTGATATTTTTATTATTAACATTAAAAATATGTTTATAGTTGTTATAATACACAAAACATAAAAGTTTTTTATAAAGAAAATGACAAAAGTTAAAAATATAAATATAATAAATTTTAATAAATTTTTCATAACATATTTCCTTGTTCCTAACCAACTATATAAATATATATTTATATGGTTGGCTAGTAAAAATAATTTTAAATTACTAATTTATTCTATTAGTAATTGCTCTAATTAGCCCTTCAATTGTCCAATCATTTATAGGTATTTCAATTCCTTTTTTCTTAAGTTCAAGTATAATTCTAATAATATCAGGAATTCTTATTTCGCTTTGTTCTAATAAATCAACCTTTTCTAGTAGTTTATCTTTATAAAACAAATCTTTAATATGCTTATCTTCAATAATGATTATTTTATCAGAAAGAAGTATTTCATTAATATTGTTTGTAACAAATATAATAGTATATCCTTCTGATTTTAGTTTTTTAAAACAATCATATATTTTTTCCTTTTCAAACGAATCTATCATTGTAGTAGGTTCATCAAAAAGAAGATATTTTGGTGAAAATGCTATTATACTTGCTATATTAATTCTTTGTTTTTGGCCTAATGAAAGCTCATAACTGTCTTTATTAATATATTCACTCATATTTACATCTTTAAGTGCATTCTCTATTCTTTCTTTAGAATTATCTATTTTTAAATTTTTAAGTGCAAATTCTAAATCCTCAAATACACTTGGAAAAAGAATTTGATTATCTGGATTTTGAAAAACTATCCCAACTTTTTTTCTCAAATTGATTACATCTTTTTTAGAAGATGTATCTATATCATCAATATATATCCTTCCTTTTGTTGGTTTATATATACCTGCTATCAAACTTAAAAGAGTAGATTTTCCGCTTCCGTTTTTACCTATAATACTTATTATTTCTCCTTCTTGTATCTCCAAATTGATATTTTCTAAAACATTATCTCCACTTTTATATTTATAATCTAAATTCTCAATTTTAATCATTTTTATTCATCCTTTAATAATTCAATTACATCTCCATAAATGTAAAAACTTCCTAATATGAATATTATTTCATCTTTATACTCTTTTTTTGCAAAATCAATTGCATCTTTTAACTTCATTGTATAATACCTGTTGTCTTTTGAAAGAGTATTTGCATATTCTAATAAATCTTCTTTTTTAACATATTTATTTGTATCATTTCCATCTGTGAAAATAAAAGTACTATTATCATATTTAATAAGCTTATCTAAAACCGCTTTGTAATCTTTTGTTTTTAAGATTTGAAATATATATACTTTTTTACGATTTTTAAAGTACATATTTAAGCTATTTAAAAAGTTTTCTATTGCTGGAAGATTGTGACCACCTTCATAAAAAATTGTTGGATTTTCATATAATTTTTCTAATCTTGCTTTAATTGTTGCATTTTTAATCCCATTTCTTATATTTGTTTCACTAATACTATAATTATAATTCATCAAAATTTTTGAACATTCAATAGCTATTGAAGCATTGTAAATCTGTTTTTCTCCTTTAAGCCTAACTATAATATTTTCAAATTCTTTATAATTAAAACTTTGATAATCCATATTATACGAATAGTTACTTATATCCTCTGGTTTTATTAAATGCAGATTAGAATTAACTTCATTACATCTATTAATAATTATATCATTTACAGAATCTTTTGTATGTTGTACAAAAATTGTATTTGAGTTACTTTTAATAATTCCTGCTTTTTGACTCGCAATTTCTTCTAAAGTATTTCCCAAAAGATCCATATGATCTAATCCAATACTTGTAATTATTGATATAAGTGCATGAACAATATTTGTGCAGTCATATGTTCCACCTAGTCCCGCTTCTAAAACAACTATATCACAATTTTTTTCATAAAAATATTCAATTGCTAATGCTGTATCAAATTCAAATTGTGTAACATTAGTAGAATGTGAGCTATTATATTCTTGTACAAAAATATCAAGTTTTTTTATAAGAGCTTCAAATTCTGCATCTGTTATATTGATATTATTTATACTTGTTCTTTCATTAAGCTTTATAAGTTGTGGAGTCATATACTTCCCAACTTTATATCCAGCATCTATTAAAATGTTTGAAATCATTTCAGTAGTGCTTCCTTTGCCATTTGTACCTGCAATATGTATAAATTTTAGTTTTTTCTCTGGATGACCTAATCTCTCCATAAAAAAATTCATTGCATCTAAGCTAGGATCTTTTGTTCCAGAAAAAAAATTCGTATAATATTTTTCAATATCCATAATTATTGGAAGTCCTTTCTAAATGTATAGTTTTATTTATTCATAGTAGAAAGCCTAAATATATTATTTTTCAATCACTTGGTGTCGAAATCTTTATGTA
>DOYA01000074.1:17139-20864 GCA_003518755.1 Clostridiales bacterium
CGGTTGTTCGCCTTACGCGTGATTTCAAAATAATATATTTAGACTTATACAAAATAAAATCTCATCACATCAAATATTTTTTAACTATAGGTCTAGTATATTTTTCTAAAGCATAAATTACAATTAATTGTATTGGGAACATACAAATTTGAGCTACTATTCTACCTGTCATTATTACAATATAGGCTTTACCATATTGAATATGTATCCATAAAGAAGTTAAAAATACATTTATTAAAATTAGGACAATTAGAGAACTTATTGTTAATCTTATTAATAATTCTTTTGTAGATAGGTCTTCCCCCTTTTTATATAAAAACATACCATATACAAATCCTGTTAATGCTTGACTTATTGTATATCCAATAAAATATGTTCCAAAGGGAAACAAAAGTGCTCCAATTAAATCTCCAAGCATTGCAATTAATGTACTATATTTTGGACCAAGCCAAATGGCTGACATAATAATTGGTATAAAGCTAAAACTTATAACCAAAATTTGAGTTTTTATTGAAACAAATCTTGATAGTACAATAAGCAAAGCTAATAGTAATCCTGAAATAACAATTTTTTTTATTTTTGACATATAAAAAACTCCTTTCTTGTGAGAGTTTCCATATTTCACAAGAAAGAAGTTAATCTAAATCTTTTAAACTATACACGTTTTGTGAAAAAGTGGAATGCAAAAATAAATAAGCGAATACTCTTGCCTTACCAACAACTTCCCGTTTGATAAGTCTTAACTATTTATTTTTTACTCTTTTAACACTAAATATATTAACACAATTTGTCGAAAAATACAATAGGTAATTTTCAAATAGAGGTAAATGAAGGGATGTGGATGTGAGAAGTGAGATTTTAGATTTTAGATTTTAGATTTGATATTATAATTTGCGATACACTATCTATTAAGCACCTTTTCCAATTCCTCTTTTCTCTTTACCTTATGTGTAGTAGTTTTAATCAATGGTTCATTTGTTACTATTAGATTTTTAATGTATTTATATTGTGGTAAAGTTTTATTAATTTCTTTTACTTTATCCCAAATGATTTTTTTAAGTTCTTCTTCAGTTTTATCTTTAATAGCATCTTCAGCATATACCACTTCCAACGAGACCATTGGATCATTCTTATTACCATTTTGTGGCATACCGTAAATAAATGATTCTTCCACTTCTTCTAGTTTGTCAACAAGCATTTCTAATTCCTCAGGGAACACTTTTTTACCATTTTTCAAAACAATTACATCTTTTTGTCTACCTGTTAAGAATAAAAATCCATCTTCATCAAAATATCCTAAATCACCTGTATAAAACCATCCATCTCTTAAAACTGCATTTGTTGCTTCTTCATTTTCATAATAACCAAGCATTATATTAGGGCCTTTTACCCTAATTTTCCCTATTCCATCTTGATCTTTATTTACTACTTCAACCTTCATACTTCTCATAGGTATACCTACAGAACCAGGTTTTATATATTTATCATTTTCAGCAGAAATAACAGGTGATGTTTCTGTTAAACCATAACCTTGAACCAAATGTATACCAAAGTCATTAAATCCTTGAGCAATTCTCTTTTCAAGTGGAGCTCCACCAGCAACTATTAATCTCATTTTTCCACCTAAAGCATTTACTATTTGTCTAAATAGTATTTTTCTTACATCAATATGAAATCTTAATAAAAAGTTACTTATTTTAACAGCATTTTTTAATAATTTTGTTTTACCTTGTTTTTCTATTTCTTTTTCTATAGTTTCATACATTTTATTAATTAGAAGCGGAACACCTACAAATACTGAGACCTCATATTCATGTAAATTCTGTTTGATATATTTTAATCCATCTGGAAATACGGTTCTAACACCACAGGCCATCATAAATAACATCCCCGTTGATGAGAAAATATGGTGGAATGGTAAAAATGCAATGTTAGTATCAGTTGGTTTGATTCCTTCTACCATTTGAAGATCAGCAATATTGGCACATATTCCATCTTGACTAAGCATGACAGCTTTTGCTTTTGAAGTTGTTCCAGAAGTAAATAATAAAATACTCATATTTTTTGAATTTGGAGTATATTCTTTAAACTCATTTTCTCCATTTTCTAATCCTTTTTTTCCTTCTTCTAAAAGTTCATCATAACAAATAAAACCATCTAATTTAGACATACATATAAAGAATTTGATATTTGTTTTTCCATTTTCTTTTATTTTTAAAATATTATCTTTGTATTTTTCATCAAAAACAAGAGCTTCAACATTGCTTCTAATTAAAGACTCTTCTAATTCATTTAATTGTAATTCTTTATCTATTGGAACTGATACAATTCCACCCATTAAATTGCTTAAGTGGCTAACTACCCATTTGTAACTATTTCTACCACATACAGCAACTCTAGAATTTTTTAGGCCTAATTTATATAATCCTGTACCAAAACAATAGATATCATTTAATAAATCATTATATGTATGATTTATATATTGAACATCTGCCTTATCCTTTTTTACTTTTGTAACATAAGCAATATTATCTCCATATAAACTAACAGAGTTTAGTATTACTTCTTTAATATTATTAAACCTTTTGGCATCTCTTAACTTATTTCTTTCCTTTTTCATAATTATCAAACTCCTTTTTTCATCTAGTAACAAAAACTAGATTATCACATTTTGAAAACTTTGTCAATAACTTGACTTGAATAAAAAAAGATGATAATATAATTATGTTACTATTAGTCGATTAGGAGGATTTTATGGCAAAAAAACAGACTATTTCGATAGAAAAAATTCATATTCCAAGATGGGAAGAACTTCCAAATGTAGATTTATATATGGATCAAATTCTCACTTTTATAAATAGCTCATTATCTGAATGTATAAAATATGGTGATGATGAAGAAGATGAAAAAAATCAGATTCTAACAAAAACAATGATTAATAATTATGTAAAAAACAATATATTAGAAGCACCTGTAAAAAAGAAATATTCTAAAACACAATGTGCTAAATTATTTGTAATATGTATACTAAAACAAGTTTTTAGTATGAATGAAATTTCAAGCCTTATTAATATTGCTCTAGAGAGTACAGATATCTCTCATGCATATAATAGTTTTTGTTCTCTATTTGAAGAAGCGGTTATATCTATCTTTGAAAAAAAAGAATTTTCTAAAGTTGATTCTTCAAACGAAAATAGATATTTATTAAAAGCAGTCTTACTTTCATGTAGTTATAAAATTTATGTACAAAATTTAATTTAGAGATAATTAAAAATTTCAAGAGTAAATATATTATTTTTCAATTCCTTGGTGTCGAAATCCTTATGTACCTAGAATTTTTCTTATGAAAAATTCAGCTACAATGTCGATTTCTCCAGTCGCCCTGCGCTGCGCTCCGGTTGGTCGCCTTACGCGGAATTTCAAAATAATATATTTACTCTTTTATAATATAAGAATATAAAATTAGGACTGGGTACTTTCTTGAAAACAATGAAAATAACTAATCCTGTTTAACCGTACATCATTTTTAAAATCCTATGGTACCCCCTTTAGGGATACCCACCATACGGATTTTTAAAAACGATGTACTGACGCGGATTAGTTATTTTTTAATATATGTGCAAAAAAGGACCCGGTCCCAATTTACCAATGTGCAAAAAAGGACCCGGTCCTAAATTAAAAAATTCATTTTTCACTAATATGTATGTTTTCAATTTCAGTAGATA
>DOYA01000172.1 GCA_003518755.1 Clostridiales bacterium
CGAAGACCTGTCGATGGAATGTCGTAGAGTTTACTGTAGCAGTGTGCCATCAACTCATTGCTTTTCTTTGTAGCAGCATATAAAGAAACAGGATTATCAACCTTATCATCTGTGGAATACGGAACCTTTTTATTTGAACCATATACACTGGATGAAGAAGCAAACACCAAATGCTCAACAGGATTATGGCGGCAAGCCTCAATTATGTTGTAAAAACCTATTATATTGCTCTTTATATATGCATCAGGATTTGTAATTGAATATCTTACTCCTGCTTGAGCAGCCAAATTAACAACAATGTCAAATTTATAATCATTAAATAAAGAATTTAGTAATTCTCTATTAACCAAATCTCCTTTTATAAACTTATACGTATTATTACTATTAATATTATTTAATTCTTTTTCATATTTTTTATTTTTTTTATTAAATAAATTATTTTCAATAAATAATAATTCCTCATTTTTAAATCTACATAATTTATCTAAATATATTGTTTCAATTTTTTCATTTTTATTTGTTAATTTTATTATTTTATTAATAGTTTTTTTATTAGGATAAAAAATATCTATATCTGGATTTGTATTAAAATCTAAATTATCTACGCATGCTGTAATAGTTAGATTTTTCGAGTTTTTTAGTAATTTCTCAATTATAGATAATTCTTGTTTTGTAAATCCTACAAATTCATCAATATAAATTATGCTATTATTAAACATATTTGTTTTTTCAATATTATTTTCTAATTTAGTTAATAAATCTGTTTCATCTAAATATTTATTCATAATATTTAATTCAAATTTTTCATATATTAATATCATATCTTTTAATTTGATTTTTAAATATTCATCATTTATATTTTCTAATTCGTTTTTTAAACTTTTTATTGATATTTTATTTTTTTTAAATTCAGATATTGTTCTTATACATAAATCAATATTTTCATCAGATTTATTTAATAATTTTAAATTATTTTTCTCTTTTTGTAAAATAGAATATATTAACATTGATTTTCCACTTTTTGTTATATTATTGTGTATTCCTTCTGTTTCACTTAGTACTCTATATGCCATTCTATCAAAAGTAATTACTTCTGCATTTATAATTGCTTTTTTATTTTCAACTAATTTTTTTTCAGCTGTAAAAGAAAATTGTTCAGGAGTTATTATATAAATTTTATTTTTTTCTCCTGAATTTATTTTATCATTTATCTCATCATATATAAACTTACTTTTTCCAGAACCTGATTTTCCGTATACAATTCGTAATCCCATAATATCACCTACGTGTGAATTATATAAATTATAGTATAAATTGTCAAGACAATTAGTTCATAAATCAAATAATTAGCTAATTATAAAAATAATTAATTATCCCATTATATATTCCCCAAGCAAGTTTGTTTTGATAATCATCATTTAATAATAATTGTTCTTCATCTGGATTTGATAAAAATCCACATTCAACTATAGTTGTTGGAATTTCTACATGTTTAATAATATATACATTATCAATACTTTTGGCAATTCTATTATTATCCTTTTCAATTGTTTCATTTAAACTATTTTGTATTTCTTTTGCCAGTTTTGCCCCTTGTTCATTTCCTTCCTTATAAAAGGTTTGCCATCCATCATATTGTGATTGAGGTATTTTATTTAAGTGAATAGACACAAAAATATCTGCTGATGATTCATTACCAATTTTTACTCTATTATGAATATCTGAAATTTTTTTCTGTCTTAATGTTTTGCTTTCAATATCATATATAGCATTTTCATCTGAACGCGTAAGTATTACTGTTGATCCACTTTGTTCTAACAAATTTTGTAGCTTTAATGCAATTTTTAAATTAGTTTCCGCTTCTGTGGTACCTTTTGAACTTTGAGCTCCTTCATCTGGAATTCCGTGTCCTGCATCTATTACAATTACCTTTTCCGTAACTGGTAGACTTACTGTAGAAATGTAATTATTTTTTTTTTGTAAATCATCTGTAGAAAATATAAAAACAAAAATAGCAATAAATATGCTTGTAATAATTAATGTAATTCTCTTTCTATTTAGAATAATCATACATAACTCCTAATTATAAAATTTCTATATATTTATATTATTTAAGCTTAATAATTATTACAAAGTTTAATCTTAGAAGTATAATCTATGATAGACTTACATAAAAAAGAAAAGACAGATATTATTATCACATCTATCTTTTCAAGATATTATAATCCATATAACTATTTTTTAATATTTTTCATTCTATAAATTAATTATACTATTTTCTTACATTTTTGTTAATTATGTTAACTTATTGATGCCGATAAAAATTTCATTTTATTGTAAAAAAGACTTTTACAGATAACTGTAAAAGTCTTTTTTATATTAACTAATTAATTTAAATTAATTTTTTTTGTTATTAACTGTATTTTTTAATGCTTTACCAGCTTTGAATACAGGAGCTTTTGATGCAGGTATTTTGATTTCTTGTTTTGTTTGTGGATTTCTTCCTTTTCTAGCAGCTCTTTTTCTAACTTCGAAAGATCCAAATCCAACTAATTGAACTTTTTCTCCTTTTTTTAATGCTTCAGTTACAACTTGTGTAAATGCATTAACAACTGATTCAGCTACTTTTTTTGTGCTTTCTGTTTTTGCAGCTATTGCTGCTACTAATTCAGCTTTGTTCATTATAATTACCTCCTAAAATTTTTATGTAGTTACTTAAAATCGTGCTAATAAAGCATTTCGTAATCTACTTTACTTATTTATTCGCCAAAGTTCGATAAAATCCCTCCTTTTTTTTTTATTTTTTTTAGTTTTTTCTTATTTTAAGCCTATTTCAGAGATTGTGATAAATACTCCAATTCGTTTTTCTTTTATTTCTATTGTTTTTGCCGTGTTTGTTTACGTAATTGTATTGTTAAAAATGTTCCACTTATAAGACAAGATATAACATTACTTATAATATTTCCAATTATAGCACCTAATATACCTAATTTTTCATTAGGTATTAAAAAAACATTACAAACTAACTTAATAATAATACCTACACTGCCACTTAATGGAGGCACATTTTCTTTCCCTAATGATTGAAGAATTGCATTTATTGTTTGATTTAATAAAGAAAATATAATACATATACTTGATATCTTTAAATATAAAGCTCCTGAATTAGCATTAGGAAATAGAATGTTTAGTATTTTATCAGGAAAAATAAAAAATAATATTGTAATTGGTATTCCTATTAAAAAAGTTATGCATAAAAATGCATTAATAGATTCATATATTTTATGATAATCTCCTTTTACAACTGTTTTAGTAATACGCGGTATAAAAGCTGTAACAAATGGAATATTTAAAGATAATGCTAAAGAGCATAATATATCAATTTTTCCACTTAATACTCCATATTGTATTCTTGCATTGTTCTCATCAATACTCTTTTTTAAAAGCCTTACAACCGTAAATGAATCTATTATTCTATTAAATGATGAAATTATACTGCTTAATGAGATAGGAATAGCTTGTTTAAATATTGTCTTTATAGTTTTTCTTATTCTTGTTGGTCTATAATTAATGGATTGATTTATTTCTTGCCCTATCTCTCTTCTTTTTTTTATATAATATAACAAAATATAAACTGCACATAACATAGTTGCTATTGTAGTTGCTAAATTTGCTGCACCTGCCATATTAGTTACATTACTATTTGTTGTAAATGAAGTAATTTCTACTAATAAAACAGTTAATACTGTTTTAAAAATTTGTTCTAAGCCCTGTGACTTTGCTGTTAATGAGAAATTTTGTCTACCATTAAAATACCCTCTAAATACTGAAATAATTGAAACAAAAAAGACTGATGGTGCAAGACATATTAAGCTTTTTTCCGCTTCTGGTATTTGTATCCAATCTTTTGATATTTTTTTTGCACTTAAAAATAGAACAATCGTTACTATTCCACCTATTAAAGCAAAAGAAATAAAAGCTATTTTAAAAATTTTGTGTGCACCTTTAGAATCTCCTACTGCTAACCTTTCTGAAACAAGTTTTGAAATTGCACTTGGTATTCCTGTTGATGAGAATGCTAAAAGTAATGCATATATTTGAAATCCACTACTATAAATTGCATTTCCAGTATCTCCAAAACCATTCTTATTAGTTAAATAAAATTTATATACAAAACCTATTATTTTTATAAAAATCTGTGATATTAATAAATATGCTATTCCTTTAAAAAAACTTTCTTTTTTATATTTCACTAAAAAATCCTTTCTTTATAGTTAAATATTACATACCAATAATATTCTATAATCACTGCGCGAGCTATGTTGTGTTTTGTGAGCTGTTACAGTTCAGTTGTTACTAGATAACGGTTTAAGTTCAAATATGCTTTCGAAAGATTGAAATATTAATAATTTAAAAAGTTTCGAATGTGATTGAAGTAATTTTAGAAATTCTAAGAAGATTTTTTGGAAAATGTTCGCGTCGAGCGTTGAAAACGCGAGGACTAAGTGAAAGGGTGCCGAAAAATCAATGTAGAATTTCTTAAATTACGAAATGAGCCGAGAAACTTTGAAAAATATTAATATTTCAATGTTTCGAGAACAAAATCATATTAAAACCATTACCTAGTAACGTTCAGTTACACGAATTTTCCTAAAACTATTGACATTTTCGCTTTTTTGTATTAAAATTATTCGGTACAAAGTAAAAATATGAATTAAATTAAAACTTCTCCCCGGTGGTTTTTATTTAATTATCATATATATTAATAATAATAGGAGGGTACATTTTGCTATGAATAATACAACATATAGTGTTAAAAAAAGTGAAATTCAAAGAAAATGGTATATAATTGATGCAGCAAATAAGCCTTTAGGTAGAGTTGCTACTGAAGCAGCTAGATTACTTGCTGGAAAACATAAACCTATCTATACAACTAATATAGATACTGGTGATTTTGTTATTGTTATCAATTGTAAAGACATTAAATTTACAGGAAACAAATTAAATTCAAAAATTTACAGACATCATTCTGGATATATTGGAGGAATGAAAGAAGTTACAGCAAAAACTATGATGGATAAAAATCCTGAAAAAGTTATGACACTTGCAATTAAAGGAATGTTACCACATAATACTTTAGGTAGCCAAATGCTTAAAAAACTTAGAGTTTATAGTGGAAGTGAACATGAAAATCAAGCACAAAAGCCAGAAATTTGGAATTTTTAAATTAAAAGGAGGAACATTAAATGCCTAAAGCAGAAAAAAAATATAATTATGGTACTGGTAGAAGAAAAAAAGCTATTGCTAGAGTTAGAATAATTGAAGGAAATGGAAAAATAACAATTAATGGCAAAGATTTAGATGAATATTTCGGAAAGGAAACTTTAAAAGTAATAGTTAAACAACCATTAGCAGCAACAAATACTTTGGCTAAATATGATGTTATTGCTTCTGTAAATGGTGGAGGATCTACAGGTCAAGCTGGAGCTATTCGTCATGGTATAGCAAGAGCTTTAAATGAAGCTAATTCAGAATTTAGACCTGCCTTGAAATCTAATGGATATTTAACAAGAGATCCACGTATGAAAGAAAGAAAAAAGTACGGTCTTAAAAAAGCAAGAAAAGCACCACAATTTTCAAAGAGATAATATACAAAAAGCTTTGGAACTATTATTCCAAAGCTTTTTTATTTTTTAAATTTACTAAAAAATGTGCTTTTTTTATTTTTTCCTTTATTGTCAAAATTAACAAATTCATTTTCCCAATCATCATTTTGTTTTTTTTCATTATTTTGTTGTCTATGATGTGGTTTTTTCTCTTTTTTAGTAATATTATTTCCCCAAATATCATAGTCTGCTTCTTCATCAAAATCATCAAATACTTCATTATCATTTTTATTATTAATTATAATTTCTTTTTCTTGATCTTCATTATTATCAGTTTCAAATATTTCTATATCTTCATCATCTTCAAAATCATCAATATCTAAATCTTCTAAAGTATCTTCATTAGAATCATCGAAATCATTTTCAAATAAATCATCTACAGCTTTATCTGTAGTTGATTCTTCATCTTCAAAATCTTCATCCTCATCAAAAATATCTACATCTTCATCCCATTCATCTTCATCATATTCATCTATATCATCCTTGTTATCAATGTTTTTATCATTAGTTTTAGAATTTTTTTCATCATTTTCTGTTATTCCAAGAATAACATCTATTTTTTTATCAATATCACTTTTAATATTATCTTCATCTTCTTTTTCATTATCTTCTTGTTCAAACTCTGCATTATTATCATCTTCATAATTATTAATATCAATATTCTCTATTTCATTATTTTCTTCTATCTTTATTTCTTCATCAGAAGATTCATCTTCATCTGAATCATCCTCTTCGTTATCGATATTAATAAATTCTTTTAAGTCTCTGCCATATTCTTCTGTAACACTTTTATTGAATACCTCGTATATTCTTTTCATCCCATCAATTCTCCAATGATTTGGATTTATAACAGCTACAGGTAATTTTAATTTTTTAACTTGATTTTCAAATTCTTCAGCATTTCTTTCCAAATCTTTTAAGTATTCAATATTATATAAATCTAAATATGATTTTTTTGTTGCTTTTCTAGTAATTTCTTTAATTAATAATGCATATAGATTATTAATCTGAACTAAATCTTCATTTATATTTTTACATGCTTCTTCCATAAGTTTTGAATATTCTTCTTCTCCATTTACGGCTGCAAGTCTTTCATTATCAAGAAATTGAATTATATATTCTTTTATAGCATTAATAAAACTAAGTTTACATTTTGAATCTACAATTGTTTTTTTATGTTTTTCTATTTTAATTGAATTGCTTTTTATTTCAGAAAACAATTTATTAGTTTTTTCATATATATTAGCTAAAATATCAGTTTCTCTTTTTTGAGTATCTATACTAACATTAATTGCTTGTTCTATAACTTCTTTATTAAATGGAACTTTTTCTTTCTCTCCATTTTTTTGTATTTTATTTTTTAGTTCGTTTTCTGACTCTGTAGAATCCAACTCAATAAACTGCTTCGCTCTTTTAGCTAAATTAATATCAATGTTTTTATAATTTTCTAATGTATCATTTAATTTGTTATTGTATTCTTTTTCAATTACTCTTCTCTTTTTTCCACATTTGTCTCTAACTATGCTCTTTTCATTAAATTCAGCTACCACATTTGTAAAATTAGATGCATTTTCTTTGATTTCTTCATCGAGATTGTTTATAGCATTATTAACCTTATCTAGTTTTTTTTGTATTAAATTTGCATCTTCTTCAATATTTTCAAATACTTCATTTCTTTCCTGTTGAAGTTGGGTATTTTTCTTATTAAGAATCTCTTGTTTTTTTTGTATATCTCTAATTTTATTTGCAATTATATCATATTCAATTATTATTTCTTCTTCTTCTTCCGTAACAGTTTTATATCTTTCTGAAACATCTATAAGTTCACAGTAATATTCATAATTTGCTTTAATATTATTTTTTATATCGTATCCAAATAAATTGTTAAAAAATCTCTCTATGATAATTGCATTTCTTTCATACATTAGTATTACCTCCAAAATTCATATTTGCAAATTAATAAAACAAAATGAAATCAAAAATTATTATACCCAATAATTCTTAATTTCATAACGTTTTTTATTATTTTTTTCTTCTGTCTATAGCATAACTACTGCCCATAACTGATTTAACAGCATGTTTTATTTGAGCAGAAACATCTCCTATCTCTAAAATATTATTAAATCTGCCCTTTTCAGCAACTACAACAGCAATTGAAATTGATGTTAGTGGGAATTTTTCAATCATACCTTTTCTATTTTCAATTTCTATATAACCTTCTTCTGCATCTTTATCTGTATAAAATTTTTTTATACTATGATCAAAATAGAATATAATTTCTTTGCAAATTCGCTCAACATCAATATTTTCTACTATTGCAATAAAATCGTCTCCACCTATATGACCTACAAATCCTCCTCCAAAATTGTGTATTGAATTTGTTATTGTATTTGCTGTAAATTTAATAATTTCATCACCTTTTAAGAAACCATAACTGTCATTATATGCTTTAAAATTATCTAAATCAAAATATAAAACTGAAAAATCTTCATTTTTTAATAAACATTTTTTTAATTCTGCCTGAATTTGTACATTTCCTGGAAGTCCAGTTAATGGGCTCATCCTTCTATTTGTTGATAACAATCTACTTAAGTTTTTAACTGTGTAATATAAATATCCTTCATCAACAGGTTTTTTTATAAAATACTCTATAGATTCGTTTAATATTTTCATTCTATGTTCTCTTGAGCCATTTGATGAAACAACAATTACTGGTGTTATTGTATTGTTTTCATCTTTTCTAATTTTTCTACATAATTCAATTACATCTCTATCAATAGCATCTTCATTTATTATTATAAGTGATGGTATGCTTTTCAAAGCAATATCAATTTGATTTGTTTTTACACTAATAAACTTATAACCAGCATCTTCTCTAAATAATTCTCTAAATATTACTATTGAAGTATCATCATCATCTATTATATAAACTTCGTTAACCATTATTATTATTCCTTTCATGTTGTTAAAATCATGAATTTGTTATTTATTTAGTAAATTTAACTCTTGATATCTGTGATACATCATCTTTATTATATACTTTTACTGTTAATCTGTTTTCTCCATTTTCAAGTGTAATTTTTTTCTTATATTCTGTGCCTTCTATGTTTTCCGTAATAGTTTCATTAGAATTTAATGTAATTTCTACTTTTGACAATCCTTGAGAATCTTCTGCTTTAATAAAGAAACTTTGACCATCTGTTGTTACATCTATTTTAGGTTTATTAACACCCATAACCTTCTGATCTCTTTTGGTTTCATTTCCATTAATGTCAGTTGCTTTTATGTTTAATGTATGAATTCCTTCAAGAGTAACATCTATTAATGTTTCATTTTTTGTATCATTAATAGTTAAAACTTTTGTATTTTCTGTATCAGAATCCCAATAATATTCTATTTTATCTATATTAATTGGGCTTTCAGTAACAGCTTTAATTTTTCCTTCTATTGGAGTTAAAGAAATAGTTGGTCCTTCTTCAACTTCTATTATTGTTTCATATTCTGATGAAATGCCATTTATATCTTTTGCACTTATCTTTATTATATTTTCCCCTGCATCTAAATTAAGTTTTTCTTTAACTTCGAGTTTATTATTTCCATTTATTTCAACTTCATCTTCGTTATTTATTTTATATAATACATTTGTAATCTCTTTGTCATGAGTTACTACTATATTAATGCCGTTAGAACTCTGTCTTTCAATAGTAATTATAGGTTTTGAAATATTATTAATTGGTAAATTTTCATTTGATTTATTTGATAAAGATTTAGAATATAAAAATGCTCCTGTACATGTGGTACCAATTCCAAATATAATTAAAAAAATGCAAAATACAATAACAATTGAATTTATGCTTGCTTTTTTATTTTTTTTCTTTTTTTCAATTTCTACAGATAATATTTGATTCATTTAATATCTCCTATAAATAAAGTCTGAAACGCTATATTTCATTAAATATTCAATATAGATTATAACATAACATTTTTCTATTGTAAATAATTTTACACAAAGAAAAAGAGGAAATTTTTTTAATTTCCTCTTTCTATACTATAAAACATATTTCTTAATTATACTGATTCCCATTCCTAAAACTATTAATATTATTAATCCAGCAGATGCATACATTACAATGTTGTAAACTAAACCTGTTTTAATTGAAAGTATTACTTTTGCATCATCAATATCATCTTCTCCTTCTTTTCTATTGTCTGGAGTAGAATCTCTATCTGGAACACCTTCTTTATTGTAATCTTCTGATATTTCTGCAACATTTGTTTTTAATCCTAAATTGTTACTTCCATTTATCCATCTGAATATTACCTTAACTTCTGCACTCTCTCCTGGTTTTAGTAATGTATTTTCAAGTAATCGTGTAGAAATAACACTATTTCCTTCATCTTTCCAACCATTATTGTCTTCTGCGTAGAATTTTAATCCTTCTGGAACATAATCTGTTATTTCTTTTGCATAACCTTCTATGTCTCCTTCGTTTGTTATTTTTATTGTGTAACCAAATTTAACAACTGTTGAATTTAGTTTTTTCTTATTTATTTCTACCTTTGGAATTATGTCTTTGCTGTTATCTCCAGTATTACCAGTTTTAGTTGTAGTTGTTTTTCCATCTTCTGTTACATATACTTCAGATACATATTTTAATAAACTTAAGTCAAATGTTTTAATTAAAATAACTTCGTAGTCATCATCATCTTCATTTTTCTCATTTACATTGTTTGGTCTAGAGTCTATATCTTCTTCTGGGATTGGATCTCCATCTTTGTTTTCATATTTTGTAATTTCAGCAACATTCACTATATTTGTATTTGTAGGAGCTTTATCATTTACTCTACACAATACTTGTAAATCTTGATAATCTAATCCTGATCCTTCACCATTATCATTTTTCTTATCAAATGACTTTAATATTTTGTCTGGATTTCTATCATGAGATAAAAATGTTGTTGAAATTGTTTTTCCATCTGATGCTACTTTCCATTCAAATTTATTTTTGTTAAAGTCACAATCAACATAGTCTAAATATTCAGGTAAATGATCTGTTACTTCTCCTGCATATACATCTGTTTCACCTTCATTATATACTCTGATGTTATATAATACATAACTATGTGCTGGAACTGTTAATGGATCTTTAACCATTACATAAGTTGCATCATGACAATTAGGATCATCTCTTAATTTTGTAGTATCTACCTTTGTAGCTCTAATATATTGATTTTCTTTGCCTCCAACTTTACCATCATTTGTTAAATACTCTCCATCTGAAATTTCAGTATCAGCACTTACTGCGACAATGAATTTTGTTAATGCTAAATCAACTATTTTCTTTCTGATTTCAACTACTTCGTAGTCTTCATCATCTTGGTCATATCTACCTTCTGGTTTGCCTTCTTTATTCTTTTTGTCTTCTGGTAAATTATCTGGCTCTGAATCTATATCTTTGTCAATTTCATTTCCATCTTCATCTTCATATTTTGTAATCTCAGATGAGTTTACTAATTTTGTTTTATCTGGAGTTTTTGTGTTTATTCTACATAAAATAGGTAAATCTTTGTAATCTAGTTTAGATCCTTTACCATTATCACCTTGTTTATCAAATGCTTTTAACATTTTATCTGTACCATTAGCTTTAGATAATAAGTTTGTTGTAACAGTTTTACCATCTGATGCTACTTTCCATCCATAAGAATTGTTAAATTCGCCTTCAACAAAGTCTAAATAATTTGGTAAATAATCTTTAACCTCTCCAGCAAATACATCTACTTCACCTTCATTATATACTCTTATATTATATAAAACATAAGAATTTTCAGGGATAACTAAAGATGTTTTAACTTGTGTATATTTTGCATCATGTCCGCCATTTTTTAGTGGTGTAGTATCTACTGCTGTTTGTCTTGTATATGGATTTGTTGCACTACCTGCATTATTATTTGTACCATCTTGTGTTAAATAGTCTCCATCTTTAAATGGATATTTATCACCAACAGCTATAATAAATTTAGTTAATGCTAAGTCTACTTTACCAAGTATTATATTATCATAATCTTCATCATCTTGGTAATTCTTATCTCCATCTTTTCCTGGCCATTGATTTGTTTGAGAATCTCTATCTTTTAAATCTGTTACATCTTGGATATTTCCATCTTTATCAGTAGCTTCTGTAATAGCTGCTTCATTTCTAATTGTAATTCCTGCTCCATTTTGTGCACTAACTCTTAATAAAACTTGTACACTGAATCTATCTAATCCTGAACCATCATTGTTATTGTCTTTACTACTATCATATGCTTTTAGGAAGCCTCCTCCAATCGGTGTTCCTAATCCTCCTGATGCCTTTGGAACTGCATTTTCTATATCACATGTAATACTTACAGTTGATTCTCCATTATATGTATCTTTTTTAAGTGTATCATTTGTAGCATCAATTGACCAAAAAGCATTATGAGTTATTATACTTTGATAAATTCTACTTGGAACTTCAACTTCTGTCATATTTCCTTGTGAATCACATTTAATTATTGTTTTTCCGTCTTGTGGTTCTTTTGCATAAACAAATTCTAATCCTGTAGGAATATTATCTGTTATTTTTTTAACATATCCATCAATTTGACCTTCATTATATACTGTAAAATTATATAAAACATAATCTCCTGATTTAACTTTTATTGGTGTTTTGTCTTGTATATATGTAGCTGTTGTTGCTGTTCCATTTGCTAATTTTGTAGTATCTATAGTTGGAGCATTTCTAACTTTTGTTGTAGAATCACTATCTGGTATATTTTCAGGTATTATTTCAGCAATATATTTTTGTAAAGCTAAATCAAATACTGCTGGTTTTAGTACAATTATTTCAAAGTCGTCGTCATCTTCTCTTCCTGGGAAATAATCATCATTGTTTGTTCCATCATTATAAACATTTTTTGTGTTATCACCATTGTTGTTATTTCCACCATGATATCCTGTATATTTATCTCCTGTTGTATTTTGATTAGCAGATGGATTTCTATCTGTTCTTGAATCTCTATCTTGTACAACATCTTGATTTGTTTCAGTATTGTGTGCTCCAGAAATATATGCAATATTTGTTAAATAAGTGTTTGTTGAACTTGAAGGTTCTTGAGTTACTTCACATTCAATTTGAATTGTTTCACTTGCAATTACGTCATCATATGCTTTTAACGTATTTTTAGTTTCATTAGTTAACACGATCTCATTTGATGAAGGATTATATACACATGAATAACGACATGGAACAACACCTCCATCCATACCCTCTGGTGCCTTATTATATGTCATTCCATTAATTGTTCCTGTTGTAGTTTTGTTTGCTGTATATCCTTTTAAGGCCAACCCTTGTGGTAATTTATCTACTATTGTTTTTGCATATCCTGACATTTCGCCTTCATTGTATATTGTAATTGAATATGTAACAATATCTCCTTTTTCAACAACTACTGGATCTTTTCTGTGTTTATATGTTGCGGTATTTGGTATTGTTGTTGTATCAACAGTAACTTTTCTTTCTGCATTTGCGCCTTTTTCGTTAATAACCATTTTAGTTTTACCATCTGCTGAAGTTATTTTAGTAATTGCTTTTCTTAATGCTAAGTCAAATTCTTTTTGTATTGGTGCATTTACTATTAATTCAAATGGTTCATTTTTAGGTGTAACTTCTACAACTGGCTGTTCTGTTTTAGTTGTAGATACTAATAGTTTCTTCTCATTAGTTTTGTATGATCCATCAAATGTAATTTTAATATTATTTCCGTTAACTTTTGATTTTGGAATTGCTATATAAAAATTCTGTCCGATATGATTTGAAAGATTTTGATTTGAATCTTTCTTTCCTTCTGCATTAGAAATATAAGCACCTGTTGAAGTATCTCCATTTACAGAAATTGTATTATTTAATGAATATACTGCAACTCTAGTTTCATCAATTTTAATTGGCCCAACTACATAATAATTTGTGTTGCTAACAGTTTTTTCTGCTAAATTTGCTGTTTCTGGTGCAATTGTTACAGGTACTCCTTGTGATGTTGGTGTAGCTGATGAAGCATTATTATTAGCAGCATCTATTAAATACCAACAAAGAATAGTTGCCATTTCTTGTTGCCAGTTTCCAATATGTGCTGTATATCCTGCCACATCTGTTTCAACATCAAAAGTATTTCCCTCTAAAACAGGCCAGTTAAGTGAATTAGTATTTGTAGTTCCATTTGAACATACTAGGTTTAAGCCTTGCTCTCTAACATTAAAAGTTTGACTATTAGCACTGTTATTATCTAAATAATTTGTAAAATACCATAATGCAGCTTGTTGAGCAACTTCTACTAATTCATCAGGCATTTCTATATATTGATAATTTGATGAAGTATCATAATAATACCATCCATTTGTTGTTTTATTTCTATCATATATTGAGTTATCATGCCCATCTTTTATATTAAATAATTGTTCTCTAAAATCATACCCTTGTTGTGGTACATATTTATATGTTTTATTTTCTGTTGGAATTGGTTGCATATTTATATCAGTTTCAACAACATTATCATAAACAATTCCAGCCTTAGAAAGTAATTCTCTTTTTTTAGCTAGATTATTATTGGCAGATTCTGATGTATTTGGAATATATATATTATCTAATATCCATAATATTTGCTTCAAATATGAACTATTTCCAACTTTTTTATAAGTTTCGTTTGTATCATTTTTTAATAAAGCGATATCACTGTCTAAATTTAAATTATATCCTCTATTATATGTTGCTTTTGCTCCAACAGTTCCGCTTAACCAACTTTCTCCTGCTGTTGCATTTAAGCAATAATAATTCGTTCCATTTGATTTTGACATAATTTGATAAATTGGATGATGTGATTCTCCTTCATTTCCGACAGTATTTAATCCATATCCATTTGTATAATTACCATTAACATATCTAAAATATGATAATGCTAATTCGTTGTTTTCTTCTGTAACAGCTAAACTTGGTAGGACAATTCCTATTCCCAAAATAGCCACCATTAATACGATTAAAGTTCTTAAAATTGTGTTTTTCATTTTCATATAAATACCTTCCTTTACACATATTTAGCTATATTTTATTTTACTATTATTTAAAATATTTTGCAATAGGCAGTAAAATAAATAATTGTGAACTTTTTTTAGTAGCCTACGGCTTGTAGGCTTTTGAAATTATTACATTTTCCTTACAATTATATTACATTTTTTTAACAAAATCAAGTGTTTATGTAAATATTTGTTAATTTTATGCTATTAGACAATGGTTATAACTCAAATAGCCTCTTAAAAATTTGATATATTAATATTTTGAAACCATTGAATGTAATTGGAGCATTATTAGAAATTCTTTTTTAATAAAATATCTCATCACTTACATCTAATCAAAACAAGTAATATTTTTAATAAAAATCTATATAATTATACAAATAATTCGGAGGTAATGATGAGAAAACATAAATGTTTTATTATTATACTAATTTTTGTTTTAATTCCATCTTTTTCTTTAGCTGATGATATTGAAGAATCATATATATCTAATTCATATTATAATATCGAAGTTTCTTCAAATATTTCAACTATTCCAATTATAAATGCAAAACACGCAATAATACTAGATAGAGCTTCTAAAACTATTTTGTATGGTAAAAAAGAAAATGAAATATGTAAAATGGCTTCTACAACAAAAATTATGACTGCGATTATTGTTTTGGAAAATTGTTCAAATCTTAATGAACAAGTTACTATATCAAAAAAAGCCTCTCGGAACAGGAGGTTCAAGGCTTGGATTATCCACAAATGATACAATAACTGTTGAAGATTTACTTTATGGTTTAATGATGGTTTCAGGAAATGATGCTGCTGTTGCTCTTGCAGAATTTATAGGAGGAAGCATTCAAAATTTTGCTAATCTTATGAATGAAAAAGCTCATATCCTTAATCTTACATCCACTCATTTTATATCTCCACATGGATTAGACCATGATGAACATTTTACTACAGCATATGATTTATCTTTACTTACGGATTATGCTTTACAAAATGAGACTTTCTCAAAAATTGTTAAAACGCAAAATTATTCAATACGTATCAACAATCATTCTAAACAACTAAGTAATACAAACGAACTATTAGGTTATTTAGAAGGGGTTTATGGTGTAAAAACAGGTTTTACGAATGGGGCTAATAGGTGTCTTGTTACTGCATGTAAACGTAACGATTTAGATATAATTTGTATAGTTTTAGGATGTGATACTAAAAAAGATAGAACACAAGATAGTATAAAACTAATTAACTATATTTTTAATAATTATACAATGGTCAATGTTGAAAATCTTATTAAAACAGAATTTGACAACTGGAAAAAAACTAATCCAAATTATTTTATAATAAATAAAAGTATTCAACAAAATTTAAATGTTAAAATTGATGAGTCTCAAATACAATTTGTCAATATTGCACTTATTAATTCTGATATAAATAATATTAATATATCAATTAATGTATGCTCATATCTTGAAGCCCCTGTTTTATCAGGTGATAAAGTAGGAAGTATTAATATTCAATTGCCAAATTCATCAAGTTTTACAGTTGATATATTTAGTAGTAGCACAATTAAAAAGAAAAACATATATTATTATACAACTATGTTTTTAAAAGATTATTTTTCACTCTTGACTTTTTAGATTTTTTTTGCTAATATAGATAAGTAACTCTTGCATTAACTATTTATTGAATCTTGATTTAGTATGTAACAGTTACTTTAAATTCCTAATAATTGCAGGTATAGTTTAGTGGTAAAACATGACCTTGCCAAGGTTAAGTTACGGGTCCGATTCCCGTTACCTGCTCCAAAAAATTGAATAATTATGGCGAGTTAGCCAAGCGGTAAGGCACGAGTCTGCAAAACTCTGATGATCGGTCCGACTCCGATACTCGCCTCCATATGTGCGAACTTAAACAGCTCACAGTGAAAAGAATTCAATCATAAAAAACGCTCTCTTTTCAAGAGAGTATTTTTTTTATATATTTTTACTTTCAATTGTGATTATTTTGAATTTACAGTAACTTTAAAGGTTGTCTTTTTTCCATCATATTCTACTGTTATAGTTTGTGTTCCTGTTTTGTTTTTATCATATCCTGTTATTTTAACTCCTTTTGCTCCCATATCTATAGTTGCTGTAATTGTTTTTGGATCTGTTACTTTTCTTACTAAATTATTATCCCAACTTACTATTCTTTCCTTATATGTTACTGTAAGCTTTCCTCCACTTAAATTTAAATTTTCACCTACTTTATATGTCGTTTTTGTTGGGTTAGATCTTACTGATAAACTATATGTATTAGGTTTAAAATCTATTGTTTTCTTTGTATCTGCATTTATATATTGATTTATCTTATAGAAATTTATTACACTTTTTTTTGTGTTCTTATTGTTACAATTAGCCCCATAAACTCCAACATACATTATTCCTTTTTCATCAAATGATATTGATTCTATTTCTCCATAATCTAAATTTTTTCCTGATATATATAAT
>DOYA01000067.1 GCA_003518755.1 Clostridiales bacterium
GACGATGTAAACTGGCTTGAATATTACAAAGAAGACAAAGGTTTGATAGCCAAAGTAGCCGACTCAAAAAATAAAGAAATAAGATATGCTGTTGAATTCCATATAAGAGCTGAGCCAACCATTGAATACTCGGGACCTTTTTATATAAAGATAGAAGTATCAGTAGAAAAAGGTAATTCTCCCTTATTATGTTTTTCACACGATGACTCATTTTGTGAAACCAGAGATATACTTATGAAAAATCCAGGATCAAATTCAGTGTATATATGGGCCAAAAAAGAACAATACGAAGATGCCTCTTTCGAGCCTTATTTTACTGTTAAATGCGCCGGAGATGTTAAAAGCTGTGCTTATACAATAACAGTAACAGGTTCCGAAAATATTGTAATGGACCCAAATTTCATGTATTCATTTTTAATTACGAATAGAAATAAGGAAATGGAATATGCCATTGACTCTTCAAAAGTCAGTGCGGATGAAAGATTAGTAATTTGCTTAGAGGGCTCTACTGATGCTAGATTAAGCTTCAAATCCGAAATTGAAGTTGCTGATTTAGGCACAATTCATTGTGTTAATATTGTTAAAAAAGATGAGGATAAAAACTTCGGAAAATTTTCAATAGTAAAAGCTAATGAAGGAGATTATTTAACAATAACTGGACATACTTATAAAACCGTAGAAGGTAATTTAGGAAGAGCCGAAGGAATTAATATGATCAATTCAAATCCAATAAGTTCTTATATTACATACGGAACAACTCATGAAGAATGTTACTATCTTTCTAAAGAATTGCTTGAATCATCTTCTGACTTATTATATATCACAGGGAAAATTCATAGTAAATATGCCTGGTTCTTTTTAGCAAATGATAAGGGAGATTGGATTACTGACGTTGATATTGAAATTATGGACGGAATGTTCTCTTATTTATTAAATCGAAAAAACGAAAAATTACGGGATTTGAGATATTTATGTTTCGAAATTCCTAGTGAGGGAGCCTTTGCGCAAGATCTTATTATATATAGTTTCAAAGTTGTTGATTATGGTAAATTATTAGATGAATATGACTACGAAGAGCCAATGAATCAAGGAGGAATATATAGACATATTTTACCAAAAGGAAAAATAGGAGTATATCATTTTGGTAAAAGTACAGTCCCTTCAAAGAAAAATGATTATACTTTAAGTGGAATAAATGGTGTATCTAAATTATATTTAGGTGAATGTCAAACTTTCCCTAATTGTCACTATACAGTCGATGACCTTCCTAAATTTAATATTAATCAACCTGCTAAAATAAATGGTGATTTTATTTACACAGCTGAAGAAGATAGAAATGCCGCTCTTGCCACAATAAAAGATGTTATGATAGTCCATTGTGAAGATTCCATAACAGACTATTGTGAATTTGATACAAGTCTTTTCGCCAAAGGTCAGGACATAACCTTATTAGAAGAAAAAACATTTAATAAATTTGTTCTAAAAGAAGAAAAGGGTTCATTAATAGTGGATCTTCAAGCTCATAGAACTATTAATTTACTCATTATTGATTTGATGATATATTCTGGTGATATTTCGTTTTCGATAAAAGAAACAGATATTCCTTATAAACAATATTATCTTTCGAATAAGGTCGTATTTAGTATATATATGCCCGGAAAAATTTTAAACAAAGTTACTATAGAATATGAGGCTAATTTAAATACATTTTTCAACGCCAAATATTCAATTGATAGTGTCAATAATGAACAATTGCAAGATATAGTTCCCTCTGGTGAAAGTTATTTAGTGCAGATAAATCCTTCATCGCAAATAAAATCAAAAACTGTGTTAATTAAAAGTGCTTATAATTATAGGAGACCTTTTAAAACTAATATGATGGTAAATTTCTTCGAAATTAATTGTAAATTCGTTGTGACCAGATTATTCGATTTTAATGCTACTGTTACTTTTTCGGATGGTTATGCTCAAGATTATTATACAACTGAAAGAGCCCTAATAATGGATATGTTTGATTATCATGTAGAAATACAAGAGGTAGATCCATCAAATAATAATAATAAGATGTGTATATTATATGTATCCGCAATCGAAGAAGATAATGATAATAAATTACAAAGAGAAATAGTCGTTCCTCAAAATATTGGTCAACAAATGATTTTTGATAATATAAAAGAAATGAATTTCCATAGAGTAAGATTTACATATCCAATAGCCGATGTAAAAAAAAGTTTTGTCATCGGTTTTAGTGCAATAGATAAAGCACATTATCTTATAAATGGATACTTAAACGGAAATTTAATGGAAGAAATTCAAGATTATGATGTCGCAGTTAGTTCGATGTATTTTATGACACCTATTGATTTACAAACACGTTGTAAAGAAAATAAACTTTGCTCTTTTACATTAGATATTCAAATGAGAGATAAAATAGTCCAAACAAATCCAATGATTGAAGTCATTTTCAGAGAAATATTAAATATTCCTACCTATTTCCAAAAAGGTAATGCGAAAGTGGATTTTGTTTGTGGAGATTTAAAATATTATTTATATACTGATATCGGGAGAAACGATGTCGGTGAAATAACTTTGAACTTTATGAGAGAATTCGGGCAAATTTGGTCTAGAATTGTCAAAAAGGATTTAAAGACACCGGAAAAAGAAGCAAATTGGAGAAAAGTTTATCGTTTACCAGGACCGGAATGGGGAGATGAATTATTAAAATATGATTCATATACTAGAAAAGTAAAAATAACAGCAAAAGACACAGAGGAATGTATTAATGGTTGCTATTTATTAATGACAATTCAAATAAATGAAATCGGAGATTATGTTCCGGATTATATATTTTACATTTTCTCAATAATAGTAAAAATAACCTCGAATAAAAAAACATATAATGATATACCTAAAGTCGTAATCCAAGTAGACGAATTCATCGTAGGAAGTTTAGATGTGACTGAAATGGACGATAGATTAATCACTGAATTTTATGAAGTATGGTTCCCACATGATTCCGACGAGATCGAATTTGATTTCCAAAGTTCATTAGCTTCATTATATATAAATGTCGGCGGTTCAAGACCTACCACAACAAGAGCAGATTTTATCATTCATCCAAAAGGAGTTAGTAGTGTTTATAATATATCAAAATCAGCAATATTAGAAAAAGCTATAGAAAAAAAAATTGTACCGAAAGGAACTAATAGTATTCAAGATATTAATATTGTAATAGGTATTTGGACCAATATAACAACATCAGGAAAATATGAATTATATTCTTTAAATGTGCATCAATATGATTATACCGTTGATGATGAAGACTTAGATGTAATCACTGTTAGCGCTGATCAAAAAGTTGTATGCAAACCAAGAAGATATAAAATAGGTGCTGATCATTATGTTTATAGATGTCTATTCATAATACAATTTATTGCAGATCCTACTGTAGATAATCCTCTCTTTGTTTATGGATATACTTTGAGTCCTATTGGAGAAAGTTTTATACTTGGTAATTTCATAGAAATAGATGACTATAATAACTTCGATAAAGAAACTATTAAAAAATTAATTCCAACGGAACAAAATGCTCAATATAACCCTTATAAAGAAGGAGTAGATTATATTTATATTAATAGTTTACCTCAATATAAAGTATTATTTATTAGTCTTTATTCATCTTTCTCAGAAGATTTAGCCTTGATCAATTCACTCCCTATATATAATAACTTCCCTGAATTATCCCATTTCGAATTATATCCCAATCCTTATACCGAACAAATATTTGCTTGTGCAAAACAACAATTAATTTTATCTTTCCCTGTTCAAGGAGGAATTGCAGCAACTATTGAAGTAATTGCGGGTGAAGCTGAAATTGGTTGGAACAATGATGTAGACGTATTCAAAGTTAAAGGATTTAGAGATAGACTTGAATTGTTTTCGCAAAATAATGAATTAGTTGTAAAGAATTTAAAACCAGTAAATGAACAAAAGAATGGAATGGCTGATCCTGGATTCATATTTTTTATTAAATATCAAACAAGAGAACCAGATTTCAATTTCGATGATGTTCCAATTGGTAAAACTACAGAAATAAGTTATAGAGAAACTGATTTACCTATTGTTCTTTATAGTAAATTAA
>DOYA01000062.1:0-2936 GCA_003518755.1 Clostridiales bacterium
ATAAAAGGCAATTAAACTATAAACGCGTTTTAATGGTAGTAGTAATAATAATAATTATCTTATTATTTGCTATTTTTAGTATAGTTATTAAACATAATCATAATAAGGCTGAGCAAATGAGAATAGAAGCAACCAAAAAAGCCGAAGAAGAAGAAATTATGAAAATTGCCATTGAAACTCAAAAAATAGAAGAATTAAAAAAAGAAAAGCAAGAAGAAGAAAATGCTACTGGTATAATATATTTAACTTTTGATGATGGACCAACTTCTGATTCTACTCCTCAAATACTAGATATTTTAAAAGATAGAAATATAAAAGCTACATTTTTTGTTTTACATTATGATGAAAATCATGAACAATTTATAAAAAGGGAAAAGAATGAAGGACATACTATTGCTTTACATGGGTATTCACATAAATATTCTGAGGTATATCCTTCAGCAGATACATGTTTAGAAAACTTTAGAAAAATAAAAGAACAAGTATATCAAACTACAGGAATTGAATCTAAAATAATTAGATTTCCAGGTGGTAGTTCTAATATTGTAAGTAAAAAATATTGCGAAGGTGTTATGACTGAACTTGTAACTAGAGTTGTAGATGAAGGGTATAGATATTTTGATTGGAATGTAGATTCTGATGATGCAGGACATGCAAAAACATCTCAAGATATATATAATAATGTAACTTCTGGAATAAAGCCGGAAAGAAATAATGTTGTTTTAATGCATGATTTTGCTGGAAATCATAAAACAATAGAAGCATTAAATGATATTATAAATTGGGGATTAGAACAAGGTTATGTATTTAGAAGAATTACAGAAGAAACTCCAATGGTTACACATGGAGTAAATAATTAACTGGAGCAATACTCAAGTGGTTGAAGAGTCCAGTTTCGAAAACTGGTAGGTCGAGTAATCGGCGCGGGGGTTCAAATCCCTCTTGCTCCGCCAAATGAATTGAGGTTTTAAATGAAAGAAAATATTTTAGAAAAAACTAAAATTATCTTAAAGAATATGAATAAAGATCATATAAGCGAATCTTCAGCACAATGTGCATATTATGTAATCTTATCATTTATACCGTTTTTAATATTGCTTTTAACTTTAATTCAATATACCAATATTGATTCAGAAGAATTAGTAAATGTTTTATCAAGAGTAATTCCTGAAGATATGAATGGTTTTGTTATTGGAATTGTTAGAGAAGTTTATTCAAAATCAATTGGAACAATATCTATTTCAATAGTTTTTACTATTATTTCAGCAGGAAAAGGATTATTTGCATTAACAAAAGAACTACATACAATATATAATATTTCAAATCAAAAACAGAAATCATGGATATATTTGAAAATTGCATCAATAGTTGAAACAATTATATTTATTTTATTAATAGTTTTTGGAATGATTTTACTTGTATTTGGGAAAACTATTGTATCTACATCAAAAGAGCATTTTGGATGGTTTGAAAATTATACAATTATTTCAGCTATAGTATATAGAATTCTATTCTTTATATCAGTTTTTATTATATTTTTATTTATTTACAAATTTATGTCTAGACACAAATTAAAACTAAAAAGCCAAGCAAAAGGTGCTATGTTTTCATCTTTATTATTAAATATAGTATCATTTATATTTTCTAGATATCTAAGTATTTTTAGAGGATTTTCTAGTACGTATGGTAGTTTAACAGCATTAATGCTTATTATGATGTGGATTTATACTTGTTTTTATATTGTATTTTTAGGTGCAGAAATTAATAAAATATCAAAATAAAAAGGAGAAAAAAATGGTAGGAAAATATAAGGTTATAACATTATGTGGTTCGACAAGATTTAAAAATGAATTTATGGAAGTACAAAAAAAATTAACATTAAAAGGAAATATTGTTATTTCAGTAGGACTTTTTGGACATTCTGGTGATTCTGAAGTTTGGGAAAATATGGATGAAGGTACTTTAACTAAAACAAAAGAAATGTTAGATGATATGCATAAAAGAAAAATAGATATGGCTGATGAAATATTTGTTATAAATGTTGGTGGATATATAGGAGAAAGCACTAAATCTGAAATAGAATATGCAAAAAAGACTGGGAAAATAGTTAATTACTTAGAACAATAAAGTAAGTTTTTTACGTAAAATTATAAAATCAAATATATTTAATATTAAAATCGAGTTCGACCTACTCGCAGTTCTGAAGCCGTTTCAAATTATTATATTTTACTTAAATAATATATAAACGGCGTGCATTACAAATTTAGTGCCAGAAATTGCGGTTCAGAACGTTAGCATTTTAATATAGTATAGTCCGTTGCTATAAATTATCTTCTTCCTCATACATAAAACGGCTGGAGAACGGAAATTTTAATATTAAATATATTTGATTTATAAATAATTTTTTTAATAACTATTCAATAGAAAAAAGGAGATAAGCCTATTATGAAAAATAAATACTTAAAAATATTTTTTATGATGATATTTTTTATTTTTATTATTAATATAAAAACAATGGTACATGCAAATTCAATTAGTAGTATAGATATGGATATATTTATTGATAACTACGGAAATGCGAATGTTACAGAAACCTGGCAATGTAATACCAGCCAAGGAACAGAAGCTTATCATCCATATTATAATTTGGGTAATTCTACCATTACAAATTTAACTGTATCAGATAAAACAAAAACATATACTTCTTTAAATTCATGGAATACATCTGGAAGCTTTGATGGAAAAGCATATAAATGTGGAATCAACAAAATTAGCAATGGTGTTGAATTATGCTGGGGAATAAGTAAATATGGTTCAAATACATATACAGTAAAATATACAATTACAAATTTTGTATCTAAATTAACAGATTGTCAGATGGCATATTGGACATTAATTCCATATGACTTTTCAAATCCAATTGGAAATATGACAAT
>DOYA01000062.1:3154-10737 GCA_003518755.1 Clostridiales bacterium
ACATTTGCTTGTGAAAACGAATTAGATTATGACTTTGATTACTTTTATAATCAAGCAGAAAAAGGATCAACAAAATATAATAAAAAGAAGGAATCAGTTGGTAAAAAAGTATTTTCTGCAATTGGAGCTTTATTTTCAATGTTATCAACATTATTTCCAATTATAATTATTTCAATAGCTGCATTATTTGCAAAAGGAAAAAAATATGGATTTAAATATGGGGCACTAGGCAAAAAAATCCCAAAGGATGTAGCTTATTTTAGAGATATACCATGTGATAATGATATTTTTAAGGCTTTTTACATAGCTTATCAATATGATATTATAAAAAATAAAACAGATATTTTAGGCGCGATTATATTAAAATGGTTGAAAAAAGGAATTATTAGAACAGAAAACAGAGAAGGTGGGGTAATTTTTAAAAAAGAGAGTACTGTTATTTTACTTGGAGATGATAGGCGTAAAGTGTTAGATAATCAAAAAGAGACTGAATTATTTCATATGATGTATGTAGCTAGTAAAGATGGCATTCTAGAAAATAAAGAATTTGAAATATGGTGCAGAAAAAGCTACAGTAAGATATTAGGTTGGTTTGATGAGATTTTAGAAGAACAAAGAAATAAATTATATGAAGAAAGAGTTTTAATAAAGGAAAGTACAAGTGGAATATTTGGTGACAAATATATAGCAACTCCTGAACTAAAAAATGAAGCTATGAAACTTGCTGGATTAAAAAGGTTTTTACTTGAATATACTTTAATACCTGACAGGCAAGCAATTGAGGTTGAATTATTTGAAGATTATTTAATATTTGCACAAATGATGGGAATAGCAAAACAAGTATCAAAACAATTTAAAGAATTATATCCAGATATGATTGAACAAACAAATTATGGAACATATGATAATATTATTTATATAAACTATTGCAGTTCAAGAGGAATTGCAAGTGCTAATTCTGCAAGAGCAGCAGCCCAAAGCTATAGTGGAGGAGGAGGAGGATTCTCTTCCGGAGGCGGAGGAGGAGGCTCTTTCGGAGGAGGCGGAGGAGGCCGGAGGCTTCCGTTAACATTATGAAATCTATACAAAAGCTGAAGGTATAAAAACATACAGAATTTGTATATGAAGAATTATATAATTACTGTTTAAATAGCCCTCATATTTAATGAGGGCTATTTAAATAGTAATTATTTCCATAAAGTATAGCTATATCTGATAATATCCCAATTTGAATTGTCTCCATAGATTTTAAAAGTGGTGCTTACTACATTTGTATCATCTGAATGAGATAAGTTCTTAGCTTTATCAATATCAAACTGTTTGCTACTTGATACGAAAGTCAATTTTAAAATACCATTTGTATGATTATTGCTTTCTCTTGGGATTAAATTAAAATAAAAATCCTTTTTATAGTATCCCATATATTCATTAGATTCATAAGCTAGGTCTAAATTGTTTTCTACACTATCTAATGCTGGTAAACTAAAGTTATCAAGTATTACTTTGAAAATTGGATTGCTATGTAGCTCTTCTTTTATAGAACCACTTATTGAAGAACTCATTTTAAAAACCTCTTTTTTAATTCTTCTATTTTTAATTTCATTTTTTATAAGAAATCTTGTATTTACTTGAAACAAAATATAAAATTAGAACCAATAATGGATTTTACTTACCACGCTCCAATAGTATATTTGGCAAAACAAGGATATGGAATTGGTTATACCCTTAGAGGCTCAGTAGAAAATGAACTAAATAGTGGAGAACTCTACGAACTAAGTGTTAAAGAGATTTCTCTGTTACATCATTTAGGAATTATATATAATCCAAAATATCTTTCAATTAGTGCAAAGAAATTATTTGAAATAATAGAATCAATTAATAATAAATAAATATTTAATAATTCAAATAATAAAAGATTAAGAAAAAGATTTATAAGTATTGTTGAAATATGTACTCTAAAAATAAGAAGTGTTTAACAAAAACTTCTAAATCTATATTAAGAACAGAGGCAAAGTGAAATTTTTTTGGTAGTATTAAGCTAGCATAGATTAAAAAATTAACAATTCTATATTATAGAGAAGTTATAGTTATAACTATGACTTCTTTTTTCATTATATAATATGAATATTTTTTAAAATAGGACATAGTATTTAATAAATTAGATTTTGAACTAATTAAAGCCATATAGGAAGGAAAAAGATGTATGGAAAAAGCTATGTCTATTGAAGAAAGAATTAGAAGAGCAGAAGATATTTATAATAGAAGATATGGAAATAGTTATTATTCATCATATAGAGGAAGCCAAGAAAAAAGAAAAAAAATATCTTTATCAAGGAGATTTATTAAGCAAATAATAATTTGCTTAATAGTTTATGCTGTATTTTATGTAACAGCCAATAGAGAATATTTTTTGTCAAATGAATTTAGAAATAAAGCAGAAGAGTTTACATCTCAAAATGAAATTTTAAAAAATACATATAATTACATTATTGGATATGTTGATAGATATTTTAATTCGAATAATGAAAATGATAATAATCAAAAAGAGAATAAAGAAATAGATTCTAATTCTCAAGAAACAAATCAAAGTAATGAAGCTATAGATAATAATTCAGAAAAAACAAATGAAAGCGAACAAAATATAGGTGGATCAAATGAAGGTATAGAAGAAGAACCTCAAAAAACACAGGAGGAAATTGATGTAGAAGAAATTAAGAGTAGAATAAACTTTATAGTTCCTGTAGAAGGAACTATAAGTTCAACTTTTGGCTGGAGAAATCCAACAACATCGACAGTCCCTAAATATCATACAGGATTAGATTTAGCTGCACCTACAGGAACAATTATAAAATCAGCAACCGATGGAGTTGTAACTATGGTATCTAATTATGGAGATTATGGCAAACATTATAGAATACAAAAAGATGATGTTACAATAATTTATGCTCATTGTAGTAAATTATATTTAAATGAAGGTGATTATGTTACACAAGGACAAGAAATAGCTGAAGTTGGATCTACTGGCAACTCAACTGGACCACATCTACATTTTGAAATAAGAAGAGAAGATAGATTAGTAGATCCACAGTTGATACTTGATATATAATAAATCTATATTGAATAAGAATATAAGTTGAAAAATAATATATAATAAGTTTTTGAGGTCGGAAGTAGGAAGTAGGATGTCAGAAATCCTATTATTAACTTCAACTTTAAAGGAGTAATATGATATTTAGAATTGATTTAAAAATCTTTCTGATACTAATTCTTTTTTATTTTACTAATCAAATTGAAATATATACTTTAATAATGATTTTTGCAATTATTCATGAACTAAGCCATTTGCTTGCAGGATTAGTTTTAAAAATGAAAATAAAACGAATAACACTTATGCCAGTGGGACTTTCGATAGAATTTAAAATTCCATATGAGGATTTGAATATAAAAATTTTAAAATCAAATAAACTTGAATTAAAAAAGATTTTAATTACAATTGCAGGTCCACTAATAAATATAATTATTATATTTATGTCATTATTTTTAAATATAAAATTAGAATTAAAGTATTTAATAATATATTCTAATCTACTCATAGCAGTATTTAATTTATTGCCAATTTATCCTTTAGATGGTGGAAGAATTTTTAAATCAGCAATATGTTTAATTAAAGGAAAAAGAAAAGCAGAGAACATAATAAATAAAATTTCAAATATTATGTTTTTTTTAATTATGATTATTTTTAGTATATTAATATATTACTTAAAAAATATTTCAGTTTTGATCATTATGTTTTACTTGTTATATATAGTTACAAAAGAAAATAAGATATATAAATTGAAAAACAAGATGTATGAAATGATAGATAGAGAATGAAAAAAATATTATTAAATAAAATGGTTAATAGATTTATTTTGAGGGGCGATTAAAATCGCCCCTACATTTGCTAATCATACATTTTTGGTAAACAATATGCCGTCATATTTTCCATAGTAGTTTTTACGCAATCCAACTTTTTGAAAATCAAAATTCTTATATAAATTAATTGCAGTGGCATTATTTGAGCTTACCTCTAAATGAATTTGGTTAATTTTTTTTTCAATGCAAAAATTAATAATATGTTCCATTAGAGTTTTAGATATACCGTTTTCCTCTAAAAGATTTTTTAATAACAATATTAGTTATTTCAGCTGTATCAATTATCAGCAAAACACCTATAAAGCCTATAATTTCGTTATTAAGCTTAGCGACAAAATAAACAGAATTTGGATTTTCAATTTCACTTTTAAATACTGCATAGTTCCAAAAATCATCAAATTCAGTTTCTAAAATATCTTTGATTTCATTTAAATCAGACATATTCATAACAGAAATTTCAATTTCATTTTCCTGCATTTAGTTGTTCCTCCATTTTTTGCTCTGCTTCAGATTTTCTTAAGTAAAGAGGTTCTAATTTTAAATAATCAGGATTAGACCTATTTCTATAACCTAAAATACCGATGTTTTTTGCACATAATTCATTATTATCTACAAAAGAACTATTTGGAAGATAATTTAAAATTGTTTCTTTATTTTTTGTAGCACCATCTCCAACAAAAGTAATAGAGTAATCAGGATTTATTTGTTTTAATTCTTCAAGTAAATCTGTAATGTTTTCAAAAGATGCATTTCTTCTTATAATATAACTATCACCAATATTTTCAACTATTTCAGCAAATACATTATTTCTTCTTGCATCAATTAAAGAGCATATTACCCCTGTATTTGCAACATTCAAGCTAAGTCCTTCTAAAGAATTTACACAAACATATTTTAAATTTAAACTATCTACAAAAGCTTTTACAGTAGCAATCCCAATACGTATTCCAGTAAATGAACCGAGGACCTATATCTATTGCCAATAAATCTATGTTTTTAAGTTGTAAATTGTTTTCTTCTAAAACTTGAGAAACAAGTGGTAATAAGCTTTCAGAATGTGTTAAACCATTATTTAAATTTACTTCTTTTATTACTTTTTCATCTTCTAAAATAGCAATTCCACATATTGAAGAAGATGATGTGATACTTAGTATTTTCATATGAATGTCCTTTCATAATTATATTTATTTATAAGTAGGAGGTAGGAGGTAGAAAAGTAGGAAGCAAGACATCCGACATCTGACCTCCGATCTCCGACCTCAATCATCTCACTTCACAATACCGTATTGAATTCATCTAAAATCCTCTCATATTTCTCTCCAAATGCTTCGAAGTTTAAAATTCTAATGTCATCATTTTGTTCATCTTTATTAAAAGTAATTTTAATATGTTCTAAAGGTAGAGCATCTTCTATTTGTTCACCCCATTCAATTAAACAAATTCCTTTGTCAAAATACTCTTCTCCACCAATTGCATAAAATTCATCAATATCAGCTAATCTATACACATCAAAGTGATAAATTGTGGAAAATGGAGTTTGATATTCGTTTACTATATTAAAAGTGGGACTAGATATTTCATCTTCCAAATTATAATAAGATAAAAATCCTTCTGTAAATTTTGTTTTTCCAGCTCCAAGTTCACCTGTAAGAACAATGGTATCACCAACATTTAAAAATTTTGCCAATGTTTTTGCAATTTTAATAGTTTCTAATGGAGAATTAGATTTTAACTCTAATTTTTGCATAATTAAATCCTTTCAATTATTAGTATAACAGTTAAATAATATTCTATATTAATTTGATTATATAATACTACAAAAATGTATAAAATTCAATAAAAAAGGTTGTATTTTTAATGAAATTAAATTATAATAATAAAAGTATAAAAAAAGAGGCGATTAGATGAAGAATAAATCATGGATTATAATTGTAATTATGGGAATAGCTCTTACAATTTCAATAGGATATAGTGTAGTACTTAGTAATAAAAAAGCAGAAAAAGAAAGTACAGTTACTACGACAAGTATTATAGAAATGACTGCAACAACTGCAACTATAAAAAATACACTAAAAGGAACAGGAACAGTTGAGTACAAAGAACTACAAAAAGAAAATGTAGAAAATAATAATGTTACTTTAGAAGATTCGGGTACTAATAAAGAAGAACAACCAGTTGAAGTTATAAAGCAATATATTGTTAAATTGTCTGTTGAAGATAAAGATTTTAGCAAAGTTAAGGAAAATCAAACTGTAGAAGTATCTGTAAAAAATGAAGAAAAAAACCTTAATTATATGGGTAAAGTAAAACAAATAAATAAAGATCCACTTTCAAAATCAACTATAGATATAGAAATTACAAACCCAGACGAGAATTTACAAGCAGATATGCAAGCAGTATGTACTATAATTATTGAAAAAGCTGAAAATGTTGTTGCACTACCAATTGAAGCAATACAAAAAGATGAAGAAAACAAAACATATGTTAATCTAGTGCAAGATGGTACAGAAACTGAAAAAGCATATATTAAAACAGGAATATCTGATGAGTATTATGTTGAAATAGAAGAAGGTTTAAGTGTAGGAGATAGAGTCCAAATAATAAAATCATCAACAACAGTTGTTAATGACAATGAAAAAAACATTTTAAAACCAACAAGCGAAAAGTAATTTTCGCTTGAATGTTTTTTAATGCCACTATAGCTCAGTAGGTAGAGCAACTGATTCGTAACCAGTAGGTCAGCAGTTCGATTCTGCTTAGTGGCTCCATAATGCGTTTTCGTCGAACCACTTGTAATTATTGATACAAGCGAGTTTAAAGAAAACCAAAAGTGAATATCTATCACAATATATAAGTCGATTTAATCGGCTTAATTTTTTTGCTTTAAATTATCTTAGCTGGTAAATAAAGTAAGAATTAGCCTCAAAATATTGAAAAAAGGAGGTTTTTGTGATATGATAGCTACAGTTAAAAAAGAAATAGCAATAAGTAAAGAATTACATTCTAAGATTGAATGGGCTTGCACTTTTAGTAATTGCATACCAAAGATAAAGAATGGTAATTTGAGAATGGTAGAAAAAACTAACATTGCTTATGTAGAACCACATACTGCTGTTATTAAGAATAAGCTGTATTTATTCTTTAATGAACACGAATATTTTTACATAGGTAATTTAGCAAATAAATACCCACTCTCAAAATTAAGAGATTTTATCAATGGTAACTAATACTAAAAGAATTTTTATTTTCAGCAAGTAATATGACAAGTAAATATTAAAGTGATTTTAAGTGTTAGTTATTATACTAGCACTTTGTTTGTTTTTAGGAGGTTGTAATGGAGAAAGAAGAAAAGAAAATTGCAGGTATTTATATTAGAGTAAGTACGGAGGATCAAGCTCGTGAAGGATTTAGCTTAGGAGAACAAGAAGAAAAATTAAGGCAATTATGCAAATATAAAGATTTTGAAATATATAAAATTTATAAAGATGCAGGAATATCAGCTAAAAATATGAAAGATAGACCATCATTTCAACAAATGTTAGAAGATATGAAATCAGGAAAACTTAATTATATAGTAGCCTATAAATTAGATAGAGTAACTCGTTCAGTAAGAGATTTAGAGGTTTTAATTAGTACTCTTGAGCAATATCATTGTTATTTAATATGTG
>DOYA01000062.1:10853-11458 GCA_003518755.1 Clostridiales bacterium
CTTTCTCAACTTGAAATAGAAATTGTGTCAGAAAGAACAAAGTTTGGTTTGAATGGTGCAATTAAAGCAGGTCATATTCCTGGTAAAGTACCACTTGGTTATTATAGAGATACTGATAAAACATTAAAAGTAGATGTTACTACAAAAGATATTGTTTTAAGAATATTTGAATTGTATTTAGAAGGTAAAAGCTATCAAGCAATATCTAATATTCTAAATGAGGAAAAAGTCCTATCTCCTAACAACAAGAAATGGTGTGATTCCACTATTGATAGAATTATAAATAATAAAATCTATATGGGAGACTATGAAAGATATAAATATGATAATACCAAAGAAACAGAGTTATTTATAGATGTTGTGCCTCCTATTATAACAAGAGCTATGTGGGAAGAAGTACAAAAGCAAAAGGAGAAAAATCAAAGGTCTTATTGTAGAAATAGAGTTTATATATTCTTTCAAAAACTTGTATGTCCTACTTGTGGAAAGATAATGACTTGTAAAGGTGCAGGTGGTAAAAAAGCTAAATATATGTATTACTTCTGTGATAATTGCAATTTGTATTATAACGAAGCTGAAATTGAAGATTGTTTAATTGATTATAT
>DOYA01000062.1:11525-27267 GCA_003518755.1 Clostridiales bacterium
TTTCATGTAAATAAATACTTCTACCCTTTACTTGCTGAAAAGAAAGATACTGAAACTAAGGAAATTGAAAAAGAAATCAAAAAATTAAAAGAACAAAAAGAAAGGCTTATGAAAGTCTATGTCAATGGAATATTACACGAAGAAGATTTTGCAAAAGATTATGAGTTTATTGAAAAGAAACTAGCAGAACTGGAAAACAAGAGAATTGACTCTTTAGACTTTGACAAAGAAACTTATAATCCTCAACACCTACTTGCTGAAAGAGATATTGAAAGAGAAAAATTGACTGAACATCAGATGTATAAAGATGTTTTGCTAAAACTATGGACTATGAAAAGTAAAGAAGAGAAACAATCTTTTATATCTAAATTTATTGAAACAGCTACGTTAAAGAAAGATAAAAACGGCAATTTTGATATAGATAAAATCAATTTTAGAAGTAGTTTTGTCGAGCAAATAGACAAGTTATATGATAAAGGTGTTGTAGATTTTCCAACTATGCTAGAACGAGATGGAAAATTTGAAGATACAAGAATTAGTGTAAATATGAACAATGAACAATTACAAGACTATTTAAGTACATTGAAAAAAGAATTAGATATAAACTATATGGATTTAGGAGAATATTATTTCCACGATGATAAGATAGACGAAAACTATGATAATAAATCTAAAGTTGAAATGATTAGAGATAGACACATAGAGTTTAAATTAAAGAAAAATCAAAAAGTAATTAGAATGATAGCAATAAAGCAATATAAAAATTTTTTAGCTAAACCAGAAGGAAAATTACGACTAGGACTTGTCACTCATATTACATCGAAGAAAAAGCATAAATAATTGTTGCAACTATTACTCTAATTGAAGTCTATATTGCAACAAGCAAATTAACGAATACAATTTTATATTTGCGTTAGCAATATAAATTTTGTGTGAGGTAATTTGAATAAATTTTATCTGACAAGATAAAATTTATTGCCTCGCAGAGCCCCCGAGTTATGATGGTACGTCATAACTCATAGGGGAGAGCTATTCAGTTAAGTACACTGAATAGTTCTCCCCTTAAATCTACTTATTATATTAGTATTTAAGCTATTTCTTTTCTATCTAATATTTTTCCAATAACTAATTTCACATCATCAAACTTAATTGGAAAAGAAATTATACCAACACCTCTATAATAAATGTCTATTTCTTGAAACTTTTTGCCATTTACCTTTTTAGATTGATGAATTAAAATCTTTTCTATTAGCTCATTTAATATTTCTGGTGTTAATTCAGTTATTTCAGTATATTTCTTAACATTAGATATAAATTGTGTTAAGTCTGTTTCTTTCTTTTCTGTATTATCTATATCTTTGGCTAATTGCTCAATTTTTATTTTTAATTCTTTTTGTTCATTATCATAATTAAATGATAAGTTTCTAAATCTTTCATCTGTTATTTTTCCAGATACATTATCTTCGTAAATATGCCTAAATAAATTATCAATTTCTATTATTCTATTTTTAGCCTTTTCAAGTTCTTTCTTGTTTTTAGCAATTTTCTTTAATTCGTCTTGTGTAGATTTGGTTAATTGCTCTTGCACAAATAAATCTTCATAGTCTTTCATATAAGAAATTACTTTTTGCACATTTTCCAAAACTATATCTTGTAATGCTTCATCTGTAATATAATGAGAAGTACACGAATCTGTATAATACTTATAACTGGAACATCTATAATGTTCTTTGGATTTTAAATCTGTTACAGGTGAGCGAAAGTACATTTTTTTACCACAATCATAACAGAATAATAATCCAGAAAAAATACTCTTTTTGCCTGACCTAGTTGGCTTTTTTCTGTTATTTCTTAATTGCTGTGCAATATTCCAAGTATATTCATCAACTATTGGCTCGTGTGTATTTTTAAATATTTTCCATTCTTCTTTCGGGAGATTAACCTTTGTTTTATCTTTATAAGAACGAACGGTATATCTAAAATTTACAGTATCTCCAATATATTCTTGACGGTCTAAAATAGTTGCTACAGTTCTTCCATTCCATCTATTTTCTATTGATGGAAGTCTTGTAGAAGTTTTAAGTCCAATACTTGCAAAATATTCTGCTGGTGTAAGTATTTTTCTTTTACTTAAAATATTGGCTATTTGTGTAGTTCCATTTCCTTGAACAAAAAGATTATATATTTCTTTTACAATTTCTGCTGCGGTCTCATCTACAACCCATTTTGTATTATCATTTTCATCTTTTTTATAGCCATAAGGAACATTATGTGCAAGTGGTATTCCTGCTTCTCCTTTATTTTTCAGAACTGCACGAACTTTTTGACTTGTGTTTTTAGCGTGCATTTCATTGAACCAATCTTGAATAGGTAAAAAGTCATTTAATCCTTTACTACTATCAATATTATCCATTATTGCAATATATCTAATATTAAGCCTTACAAAATCTTCTTCAAGAAGTTGTCCTACTACAAGTCTATTTCTTCCAAGTCTTGAATGATCTTTTACTATAATTGTTCCAATTTTACCACTTTCAGCAAGTTCCATCATTTCCATAAATGCAGGTCTTGTAAAAGTTGTTCCAGAATATCCGTCATCTACAAAGAACTGAATATTTTGAAAATTGTTATCTTGTGCATATTTACTTAAAATTGATTTTTGATTTTTTATACTATTGCTTTCTCCTGCCATTTCATCATCTCTTGACAAACGACAGTATAAAGCTGTAATTTTATCGTTTTCTAGCTGTTTCATTATCTACTCCTTTCTTTTTTACAGCTTGAAATACGATATAAAATATAGTTTCTACTTCTGTAGTAGTGTTTATAATATACCATATTTCAATCTGAAAATTCAATAAAAAAATGTTATTTTCTAAAAATTTTAAAAAGTGTTTGTAATATTGTGTATTTTGAATCTTCATTAAAATAGGTATTTACTTTATAAACAGTGCCTTTTATTTCTTTTTCAAAGTTCAAACTTTCTTCTGGGCATAAGTTTTTAAAATATTCTACAAGTTCTTTTTCACTCATTTTTGAAAATTTATTATATAGCTCATTTCTTAAATTCTCTAAAAACTCATATTCTTCTTTTGAAAGTTCAATTTTATAAATTCTTTCATTATCTTGCATCACGCGTCCTCCTTTTCTTAGATTTCTCTAAATTAGGAGATTGCTTTGGCTTTCGTGAGTTATATAATTTTTCTAATCTTTCTTGCTCTAGTTTTCTAATTCGTTCTTGTTCTTTAAATATTATATCTTTTAAAAAGTCTGTTACTTTTTGTGGTGCAATTTTTACTGCTTCAATAAAATCTTTTGTTTTTCCTTGTAAGTCTTCAAATCTCTGTTTCCAACTATAAACAGATTCAACAAGATTATTTACTCTAGTTTCTAAGTTCTTTATTATTCTATCTGCTGATATTCCTTTTTTAGCAAGGTTTATAAGTGTTTCAAACTTGTCTTTTTCTATTTCTACTTTTTTAGAAAATCGCTTTTGTTTTCCTAAATTGTCTAATTCATCAATAGTAGTAGTGTAATTTACATATTCATCTAGTTTTGTTTCTATTTTAGCAATTTCATCTTGTTTGTTATCTATTTCAAATTGCTTATTTTTAAGTTCTATTTGTTTATTCTCTAATTCTTGCTGTTTATTTTCAAGTTCGTTTTCTTTACTATTAGTTTTTTCTTTTAAATCTACTAATCTTTCATTTTCTTTCTTAATTTTATAATTTAAATTATCTAAATGTTCATTTGTACTGCCTTTTACACCTCTTATAAATCCTCTATAACCACTATCTGACATATATTGAAAGAATCTATCTTGTAATAGGCTATATGATTTTATTAGTATAGGTTTTCCTTTTTTATCATATAGAGGATTACCAAAATTATCTGTTGCTTTCTCTGATTTCCATTTCTTACTATGACTTACTTGATTTATAACTTCTTTTGTAGTTCCTACAAGTGATTTATCTTTGCACCTTTTAGACCATTTAACTTCTTTCTTAACAATCGGGAGGGCTATAACGTGTAAATGATAATGATATATTGGCTTTCCATATTTTTCTGTAAGTGCAACATTTAATTCATCTGCGTGCATAACTGCTTGTAAGATATTTTCTGAACCCATTTCTTGTTCTGCAAAATGAAATGCTTTCTCATAAAATTCCTTTGCAAATTCATAACCACCATTTTGTTCAAAATATTCTGAATTAATATCAAATACAAGTTCATCAAATATTTTCGCATTATCTTTTAATCCACGAAGTGATATTTGACCATTTGCAACCATTTCTTTTACTTTCTCATTTAGTGTAGTATCACAATTTTTATAATACACATTATTTTGTGTTTGTGATAGATCCACATTCATATTAGAATAGGTTTCATTTTTTCTTGCATTGTGTTTTTCAAATTTACTAATATTATCTCTAGTATGAGTAACTACTCTAGCTACTGAATAATTTGTTTTAAAATCATCCATAGAAAATCCTTTCTTGCAGGTAGCAAGAGGAGACCACATAGGAACTGCTGTTATGCAACTTTCTTTGAAAGTGCATAACCCACTATGACACTTTCAAACTTCGTTTGCAAAGATGTCGTGGGCTTCTAGCGGAGGGCTCATAAATTATCTCGTTTACACTCAATAATTTATGTTTGGCTTCGCCAAAGTCAAAATAATATTTTAGTACTTCCGTTCAAATATTATTTTGATTACTGAAAAATTTTATCTAGCTACCTGCTATATAAATTTTTTCAGTTCTTTTAGCTATGCATTGTGAGAATATGGAGAAAGGATATTTTTATATTGTAATTTTGCATAACAAAAAGACCCATTAGACACAACAAATAAAACTACTGATATTGCGTTTTTTCGCAATGTAGTGAATTTTACTTGAAACCTGCTAATCGGTCTTAACCACTGCTGGACATTTTACAAATTATTCTTCTAAACCAGCCATTTATTTTTTTACCGCATTGGGCTAATAAGTTTCCTACAAATCTTAATTCTCTATGTCTCGGAAGTGGGAGAATAGTTTATTGTATCCCTTACTAACCAGTGTTTCGTGACTTATTCAATTTTTCAGTTACCATACTTAAATGGTACTTATAATATACTACAAAATATGGGCTTTGTCAATATAAATTTACATAATTTTAAAAAAGATGATAAAATTTTATTTTTTTCTTGGATATGGCTTTATTTCATCTGTTAATCCTAATAAATAGTCTATTGAAGTATCAAAAAATATTGCCATTTTCTTTAATGTACTTACTGGAATATTGATTTTACCTAATTCATATTTACTATAATTAGTTTGTGAAATATTTAAAAATTCTGCAACATCCTTTTGTAATAAGTCTTTATCCTCTCTCATATCCTTAATTCTTAACATATATTTTCACCTCTGAAAATATTATAAAAAAGTTAGATTATGACTATTGACAAATAGTTATATTTTGACTATAATAATTTTAGAAAATCAAAAAAATCCTATTGCAAGAAAAATAGATAACTGTTATAATATAAATTGTAAAAATTAAAGAACAAAGGATGGCAAAACAAATGAACAAAATCGCTGAAACCGTTGATGCAGTATATATATATATTACGGGCTTTAATTTAATAAAAAATTTATATAAGTACAAGACTATTTTTTCTTGTGCATTTTTGAGAAACTCAAAAATGTATGCGTAATTATAGTCTTTTTTGTGTGTTATTAATGTTTTAATATATTAATAAATTTATTTTAAAAGTGGAGGAGGTGAATTTGTAATGAAAAATTATACTAAAAAATCTCTAAAAGCCAGTAACGGTATAACTTTGATAGCTTTAGTGATAACAATAATTGTTTTGCTAATCTTAGCAGGAATAAGTATAGCAATGCTAGCAGGAGATAACTCAATATTACAAAGAGCAACAGATGCAAAAATAAAAAGTGATGAAGCTCAAATAAAAGAAAGAATACAGCTTGCATATCATTCAGCATTAACAAAGGACATTACAGGAGAGAGTGGAGAACTAACTATGCAAACACTACAGACAGAGCTAAATAACGAATTTACAGAAAAAACTGTTACTATAACACCTAGTGCTGATAATAAAGAATGGATAATTAAAGTTGATAATGTGGAAGAAACAGTACCAGCAGGAATTGAAAAACAAGACGAATTAGAAATTCTTGATATTACCAAATATACTTGGGAAGAAATTTCGGACGAAGAGCAAATGGGAATTTATACATTTAGAGATAACGGAACATATGAAGTTAGTAACTCATTTATGATTTATATACCTTATGATTTGACCTATACTTTTGACGGATTACAACTAACTATAAATTTCAAATACGATAATAGTTCGGGCAAAGATGATGAGGTAATGAATGTAACAAAAGTTTATATATATAATGGCACAGAATTTGTTAGGGAAGATGAATTTGGTGATGAATGGAAGTTAATGAAAATTAATTCTTAGATTATCATGTTATTGATTCTCGCTGGGATTTCTATATCGACGTTAAGTCGGAGATAATGGTATTTTACAGTGAGCTACAGATGCTAAAACTAACCCATATTACATGATAACAGCGAAAATTATAATGATTTTCGCTGTATTACTATTTAATAATTGTACTAACAAGTAAATTGCTACTGCGTAGCAATGGAACGAATGTTGAAGAAAGAATTAATATTGAATATATAGAAAATCTCTGATATAATGCATTATGTAACTTAAAGTTACAAATACATTGTAAAGGAGGTTTTTTGGTACTAAATCCGACTCTATTTCTTCATTTCTATCTCGTGGTACTTTTACTGGGATATCTCCCATCTCTGTTGATACTGTTCTTTCATTTTTTGAATAACCTAATTTTGTTTCCATTTCTGCATCTAATAGCTTTTGGAATGCAGGGGCAAAGAACTCTCTCCATGCTGAGTACATATCATTCATAGATTTAATATTCTTTGAATCGTTTTGTCTAAAAAATTCCTCTACTATTTCATTTTCTTCTTTTTCTATTTTTTTAGCCATAGAAAAAATCCCTCCTTGATATTTTATATTTTATCACGGAAGGATTTATTTACACAACTTTTTCTATACTCTCTGTAAATAACTATTTTATTAGTTTCAATCGAAAATAACTCAAACTATCTAATCTAGAATGGTTCGAGTTATTTTTTTTAAAGAAAATGTTACATACTTATTAGTTAATTAAATTTAAATTTTTAAAGTAATAGTAATTTTCTCTAGCACCAAGAAAAAATATTTCTCTATCTTCATAAGTTGTCATTTTCATATTTAATCTAATTAGTTTTTGTAACATTTTGCATTCTTCTTCATTTAAGCTATTTACTTCATTATCTTCAATAAGCGCTAAAACATTAGGAAAATCATCCATAATTTCTGAAACCTTATCTGTAAGTTTCTTGTATTCTAAATTTTTATGTTTTAATTCAATCCTTTTACTGTCAATTAACTCATTTAATTCAGTTGAGTCAATATCATATAATTTTAAATCTCCCATTTCTTATTACTCCTCCTACACAAATATTAATTCTTCAAATATAATTTCTTCTACTGCATTTTTAATAGTATTCATTTTATGCACCCATTCCATTTGATTTTTAGCTTTTAATTCTTCTGTAATATGCTCCCTTTTTGCAAATTGTTTCATTAAAAGTTCAAATCTGTTTTTACATTCAATATCTGTATTATATAAATGCTCATCTAATTTACCATCAATAAGTAAAATAGCATATTCTGCTTTTTTATGTTCTTTTAAATATCTTGCTCTCATTCTTCCATACTTGCCTAAGTTATAATCTGAATATTTGCTTTTCGGAAAGGCTAAATTTGGCAAATAAAAGTCGCCAACTTTCCTATATGTAATTTTATTATCCATATCTAAAAACTCCTTTAAAATTTATTCTACTACTTTTTAGAACTATATTTTTATATCGTTGTTAGCTGTCTATAAATCTAATTTTTTATAAAGTGTACTTAATTAACTCCTACTGGGTTAGGACTTATGACAAGGTCAAAGTCCTATGCTTCGAAGCAAATTTTAAAGGAGGAAAAAAGATGGAACAAGAATTAGCATATTCATTTCATTTGGGTAGTGATAAAAACAAAAGTAAAGTAGCAAAAAAGACAGCAAAAGGAAATGTATCTGGAACTACTTCTCTTTCAAATAATGCTATTCAAAGTGCAAATGATTTATCAAAAGTAAATAAGCATAATTTAAGAGATTATGATAATCAAAGAGAATTAATTACTACTATATATGGAACTAACGATATTGTAGAAGATGTTAAGCAAGTATATATCGATGAATTTGAACAAGCTAGAATTGAATATAATACTAATAAAACAAGAGCTGATAGAAAAATAAACAATTATTTTGAGAAAATATGTAATTCTCAAAATGATATTGCTTGTGAAATCATTATAGAACTTGGAGATATGGACTTTTGGCAAAATAAAAATGATGAGTATAAATTTAAAATGACGGATGTATTTAATGAGCAAATTCAAGATTTAGCTAAAACACTCCCTACTTTTAAAGTGGCAAATGCTACAATACATTTTGATGAAACGTCTCCACATATGCACGTTATTGGTGTTCCTGTAATAGAAAATTGTAAAAGAGGAATGAAAAAACAAGTTGGAAAATCACAACTATTTACTAAAGCTTTACTTTCTGAAATACAGGATAAAATGAGAAATGCTTGTATAAAATCATATAATAAATTCTATGATGTGGATAGTAGGCTTAAAACAAAGCAAAAAGGCAGAAATCAAGACATAAATGTTAAAGATATGGGTAATTATAGAGAAATTAAAAGAAAATTGGAACAGGAACGTAAAAAGCTTGAAAATGCTAATAAACAAACTAAAAAGATTGATAATTCAAGTAAAGATATAGTCGAACTATTAGATAATTTAAAGCCCATGCCATTTAGTAAAAATAATAGCCAAATTTCAAACGAGAATATAGAAAATATCAGAGATTATATTAAAGATGTAACAGATGTTACCAAGACAGTTAGAAATGTAAATGACCTAAATATATCTATTAAAGAGTTTGAACACGCAACTTTTGAAATAGAAAAAGAAAATAAATCTCTAAAATATCAAATAGAGCTTAAAAATGAAGATATTAAAGAATTAAAGGATGATTTATCTGCAAAAGAAAAGTTAATTATTAAATTAAAAGAAGAAAAGGAAAGTTTAAAAGCACAAATACAGAAATTCAAAGGATTTTGGCATAATTTAATGAGCCACTTTCATAAAAGGATAACTTATGATAATGACCAAAATTATAAAATTGTTAGTGATGACCTATATAAAAATGGAATATTTGATGACAATGATAATGAAATTGCAAATAATATTTATAGAAAAGTAACTATACCAGATGAAAATAAGGATAACAAACTAAAAAAGAAAAATGATTCTAATTTGAATTAAAGGAGATTTTGTATTATGAATAATATTATAGATGATAAAGTAAAAGATGTAATAAAGATAATTAAAAATATGGATATAAAAAATAAATTAAGACTTGGTGTATGTATGAGCTCAAGTGCTTGTACTAACTTAAAATACAATAAAGCACACATACACAGCATATTTGATAAAAGATTAAAAGAAATTGATAATGAGTATTTAGTAAGCTATGTAAATATGAGAAAATATCCTACTATCTTATTTGCAATGGCTAAGATAATGGAAATGAATAATCAAGAACAAAGTCAAGTAGCATTATATTTATTTAATAGTATATATTAGATCTTGTGATAACAGAAAAAATCAATCATTATTTTGATTGATTTTTTCTATACATATCAACTCTAACAGGTAATTTTTTAGCTAATTTTGCAGTATCCTCGTGAAATAATAATTCAGGTTTTATATTAAACGATTTTGCTATAAAATCAATATTTTTACAAGTTAAATTTGCATTTCCTGTTTCTATAACACTAATATAAGCCATTTTAAATTTTGTTTTATTAGCATAATCTTCTTGTGTTAAATTATTTTTATATCTATACCATTTTGTATTAAGACCAACCAATTCCATAGAAGTCATAACAACAACCTCCTCTTTATATTAATTAATAATATAAAAATTATTTATATATAAATTATAAAGTTAAATACAAAATAACTTAACACCACTAAAACTTATTAAGATATAACTAAACAAAGCTCAAAATAACTATTGCAATTTTTTTTAATTTGTGTAATAATAGAAATCGAAGAAATTTATTAAGAGTTTTATTTAAATATTCCTAAATAGTAAAAATGAGTATTTAATAACTATATATGTTACAAAAGAAGCATTTTCTAAAATAAATATGGAGTATTCAAATGAACTAAAGAAAGGAAGTTTTTATTTATGAAAAATTACACAAAAAAATCTTTAAAAGCCAGGTAAGTGTAAAATTTTTGTTGGCAAATTTATGTTCTTTTTAGACTAAAAAAGAAAACATAAATAAATCCTCAAAATGTTGATTGCTAAAAACATTTTTTGAAAGGAGTTATTTATGTTTGATAATATTGTAGCAAATAATGAGATAAATTTCAATAAGTTAGAGCAAAAAATATTTAAATTTGTTTGTGAGTTAGGTTGTAATATATTAAAAAACATCATTGAAAGATATGATGAAAAACTACAAAATGAAAGAGATAAGAAGGCTTTTAGGCATAGAGGATTAAAGCCAGATTCAATAAAAACTGTTATGGGAGTTGTTGAATATAAAAGAGCAATTTATGAATATGTAGAAGGAGAAAATAAAAAATTTGTCTATCTTTTAGATGAAAATTTAAATCTTTCTGAATTTGGAAAAATCTCTGAAAATTTAGTAGAAAGAATTTTAAATATAGCCGTAGAAACAAATTCATATAGAGATGCAGCAGAACAGTTGATGCAAACTCTAAACATCAGTATAAGCCACGAAACAGTACGAGAAATTGTTTTAAAAGCAGGTATAAAAATATTAGAAAAAGAAAATGAAGAAATAAATCTTAATGACAAAGATAAATTAGTTGCAGGAACAAAAGAAATTCCAGTATTGTTTGAAGAAGCAGATGGATTATGGATAAATCTACAAGGAAAAGACCGACAAGAACAAATTGAGAAATATAAGGCTACTTGCAAAAAAGAGGGAAAAGAATACAAAGAGCCAACAAGTGTTAAATCAGAACTAAAATTACACGTTTCCTATGAGGGATGGAAAAAGGATGATAAAAGACATCCATTAGTAAACAAAATGTACATAGCAGGATTTATGAGTTCTGCAGAACTAAAGAAAAGACGAGATGCTCAAATATACCAAAATTATGATGTTAGCAAAATACAATTAAGAATACTAAATGGAGATGGAGCATCGTGGATAAATCAATTAGCAACAAAAAATACAATTCAACAAAGAGATAATTTTCATATACATCAAGAAATAATTAGAGATATACAAGAAGATGAATTAAGGCGACAACTTGAAAGACTAATAGCTGAAAAAAGATATAACGAAATACCTGTGTATCTCGAATATTTAAGATACGAAGTTGGAGGTGAAGAAACAGCTATAAATAAAATTGACAGGCTAGAAAGCTATTTGTCAGAGGGATTACCTCGATATCAAGATGTTTTGGAAAAGCAAAACAGAACTATGCCAGAAGCACCAGATGGAATTGAATATAAAGATCCTGGTATAATGGAAAGTCAAATCTTCACAGTTTTATCAAAAAGATTCAAAAGTCGGTAGATTAAGCTTTTCAAAATTTGGAGCAACTTGTTTGGCTAAAATATGTGCAATTAAAGTACAAGAGGGTGTTGTTGAAATAGAAACAATAGAAGAAGAAATTGAAATTGATACTTCTATTGAAGAATATATGAAAGAAATAAAACAGACATTAAAAGGAACTAAAAAAGCACTAATAAAATTAAATAATAATGAAGAAAACGAACAGACAAATAATACAATATATTTAGACAAACAAAGTCCAATATATCAAGCGTTACAGCTAACACCGATTAGCGAATTAGATTACATAATTTAATAAAAAATTTTTAAAAAAAAGTAGAAAAATGTCAAAAAAATCATTGACAAAAATCATAAAAAACTATTATAATATTTGTGTAAAATTTTAATTTTTTATACAAACGAAGGAGGAATAAAAATGAATAAAAAATCAACATTAAGGAGTGTCGCAAACGATTACTTGACACATCCAAAAGCCAGTAATGGTATTACTTTGATAGCTTTAGTAATTACAATTATTGTCCTTCTAATATTGGCTCGGAATTAGTATTTCAATGTTATCTGGCGATAACTCAATTTTACAAAAAGCAACAGATGCAAAAACTCTAACAGGTATACAACAAGAAAAAGAAATTATTGCGTTGGCATACAATTCAGCACTAGCAAAAAAAGTAGGCAATGGAGATTCAACACCAGTAACATCAGAAGATATGAATACAGAATTAACCAATCAAGGAGCAACTGCAAGTGGAAGTAATCCAATTAAAGTTACATTTAATGCTTCTAAAAGGAAATATACTATAAATAATGATTCAATAGAATATGCAGGAATACAAAGTGAAGAAAATAATGAAAATGATTGGATTGTAGCTTGGACGTATGATGGAACAAATTGGAGTGAGCCAAAATCTCCTGGAACTACCTTATCAGGAAAAATCATTGCCAAAATATATAACTTAAATGATAATATTACCGTTAATAATATAAATGGTGTTGAGGTTGAAACTAATAAATACTATCTTCAAATAATAGGTAATGGAGAGATGGGGCGATTGATAAGTGATGATGAAGAAGAAGCATATGCTTGGCAAAATTATTATCTTGAAAATGATGTATGGCTACCTAAAGCTATTACCAAATCTACAGTATCAGATGGAATAACTAATATAGGAAACTATTGCTTCTATGACTTTAGCAATTTAAATGATTTAGCATATCCCTCAAATATAGAAAGCATTGGTAATTGGGCTTTTTATTGCTGTAATGGTGTTAATAACTCTTTAGTTTTGAATCATGTTCAAAGTATTGGTGATTGGGCTTTTAGTCTATCCCCTGTAACAAGTATTTATATTCTTCAAAAAGAAATAGCTATCGGAAATTATGCTTTTATGTATAATAGTGGATTTACTGATATATATTATATAGGGACGGAAGAAGAATATTTAGAGAATGTTTCTATTGGTTCTGATAACACAGAAATACAAAATGCTCATATTCATTATAATTATAATAGCAACCAAAGTAATGAACAAATATTAAATTAAAATTTCACCAAATTCTTAATAAAGATATAAAATCGTATATAGAAAAGTTGATTGATATTTATATCAATTGTCAATGGAGTGGAAAAGTTGTAAATATCTACGACAACCGCTCCCAAAAAATAAAATCGAACTTTTGAATTAATTCATTAGTTCAATTTTTTTATATGAAATAAGCTAAGAATTAAAATATTTATTTAACAGTATAAATTAAGTTTTATGATAACAGAAAAAATCAATCATTATTTTGATCGATTTTTTCTATACATATCAACTCTAACTGGTAATTTTTTAGCTAGTTTTGCAGTATCCTCGTGAAATAATAATTCGGGTTTTATATTAAAAGATTTTGCAATAAAATCTATATTTTTACAAGTTAAATTTGCATTTCCTGTTTCTATAACACTAATATAAGCCATTTTAAATTTTGTTTTATTAGCATAATCTTCTTGTGTTAAATTATTTTTATATCTATACCATTTGGTATTAAGACCAACCAATTCCATAGAAGTCATAACAATAACCTCCTCTTTATATTAATTAATAATATAAAAATTATTTATATATAGATTATAAAGTTAAATGTAAAATAACTTAACACCACTAAAACTTATTGAGATATAACATAATAAAGCTCAAAATAACTATTGTATTTTTTTTGAATTTGTGTAATAATAAAAATCAAAGAAATTTATTAAGAGTTTTATTTAAATATTCATAATATAAAAATGAATATTTAATAACTATATATGTTACAAAAGAAGTGTATTCTAAAAAAACGGAATATTAAATGGACTAAAGAAAGGAAGATGTAATTATGAAAATTTTTAAAAATAATTCTCTAAAATCAAACAATGGTATCACTTTGATAGCTTTAGTAATTACAATTATTGTCTTACTAATATTAGCTCGGAATAAGTATTTCAATGCTATCTGGAGATAATGGAATTTTACAAAAAGCAACAACTGCAAAAACTGAAACTGAAAAAGGTCAAGAACAAGAAATTGTTGCACTAGCCTACAATTCTGCATTAGCCAAAAAGGTAAGTAGCGGAGATTCAACAGCAGTAACAGCAGGAGATTTAAATACTGAATTAGCAAGTCAAGGAGCAATCGCTGATGAAAATAACCCAATTATAGTAACATTTACAGGTTCCAAAAGGCAATATACTATAAATAACGGGATGGTGGAATATGCAGGGATACAAACTGAAGAACATGGTGAAAATGATTGGATTGTAGCTTGGACTTATAATGGAACGACCTGGAGCGAACCAGTCCCTCCTGGAGCTACATTATCTGGGAACATTATAGCCAAAGTATATAAAAATAATACTACTGTTATGGTAATGGGGGATTCTCCACTTGATAAAATTGAAGTTGAAGCATATTCATTACAAATAACTGGAAATGGAAATATGGGAGATTTGTGTAATGCTGATGGAAATGAATTCTATGCTTGGCAGGACTATTATGAAGATGATATCTGGCTTCCAAATAGAATAACTGAAGTTTCGATTTCTGCTAATATTACAAGTATTGGTAATGATGCTTTTAATAGTTTTTCTTTAACAAATTTTAATATACCTAATAAGATCAATTCAATTGGAAATACCGCTTTTTATGGTTCTACTTTAACAAGCATTACTATTCCTAATAGTGTTCGTACAATAGGAGAGAATGCCTTTTGCGATTCTTCATTAAACGATGTTTATTACATAGGTTCTGCTAATGATTGGAATAATATAACAATTGATAATACATATAATGGAAATGATCAATTACTTAATGCATCTATTCACTATTCAGTTCAAGAGTAATCCTCAGATTCACAGAATGTATTTTAAGATTATATAAAAAAAGAGTGTAATTAACTATTTCGAAATTTCACTCTTTTTCTCTATCTTCTCTATTTATTTGTTTTTCAGCATCTATCAAAGTATGATTTTCTTTTTCAAAATCTCTAATTAAATTATCTTCTGCTTCCATATCAAACTTTTTGCAAATCCATTTTATAAAATATTCATTTCCTATTGACAAAGCTAAAATCTTTATGCTAAAGTATAATCAATAAATCGAATTATATAAGAGAGCTTGAAACAAAGTATGTGTATTTTTCGCATACCTGTTTCGAAATCGCTCCATAAAAAATAATTCGAACCCTAGTGTAATCGCTAGAGTTCTTTTTTAATGTTATAGCTAAAATAATGGAGATGAATAATCAAGAACAAAATCAAATTGCTATGTTTTTGTATAATAATATAAAATTGGAAAATTAAGTAAATTTTTATAATGTTCGCTTGTTTTTTGATATAAAACAGAGTATAATAAAAGCATCCTTTTCAAAGGAAATCTTTGGGAAAGGAGGTGTCATAGATGTCAAGTTTTGACTTAATATTTTTTCTTATTGTTTTACTTTTAGGTAAAGA
>DOYA01000048.1:0-1462 GCA_003518755.1 Clostridiales bacterium
CATACATTATTGGAATAACACCAGCTATTGGCTTTCCTTCGTAATAAGCTAATAAAACCTTCATATGTTCAGGGCCTAATTCATCATACATTTTTTCAAAATATTCAAGTGGTCTAGTAATAAACCCATCTCTAATTCCTGTTGTTACCATTATTTTATGAAAATCTTTTAAATCTTCTTTATTTCCTTCTTTTATAGTAACTCCCTTTTTAGTTGCTAAACGTACATTATATCTTGTTTTTTGATGAAATGCTTTAAAAATTTCGTCTTCAGTTTTTCCTTTTGTATCTAGTCTAAAGACATATCTTGGTTGTATTTCTTCTCTGAAGTTTTTAGCATCATCTTTTATTGAAAAGCCTAATTGTAACATTATGTTTTTAAAATCTTCATCATCACTTTTTATATCTGGCTCTATTCTCAAAACTATTGCATTATATTTTTTTGCTAGTTCTTTAGCTCCTTCAGTTAATTGTTGCAATACTTCCATATCATGAATATCACATATTGGTCCTCTTGCTGAATACATTATATTACCAAAAATAGGTATTTTTCTAACCCATACCATAAGTGAACCTATTATTTTTTTATTTTCATCTTCTGCAAGTATTACTTCTCTTTTCCAGCTTGTTTTTACTCTTGCCCATTCTAAAGATTGCTGGAAATTGCATCTTTCGTGATTTTCTAAAAATTTTGTATATTCTTCTTCATCTGTTTTATTTTCTAATAATCTCATTAAAAATTCATCCTTCCTAATTTCTCTATATTTAGTATTGTTAATTTATGTTCTTATATTACACCATTTTTAGTTTTTTGTAAATAGAAAAAGCAAGTCTTAGCGAAAATTTGTTAAAACTTGTTTTCCTTATTAATAAAATATATTTTCAATTTTTTGATCAGGATGATTCTCCTTCATATCGGCACTTTCCCAAGGGTAAGTAAATAGTTTTTCCCTTGGTAAATCAAAACCATAGAAACCTTTTTCAATTCCTTTTGGCATATTTTCTTCACCTCTTATACATATTGTAGAAAATAAAATTCTAGCTTTTGGTAAAGTTTTCTTTATTTCATCAAGAGCTGTATTTGCTGTATCCCCAGAACTAAATGTTCCATCAACAACTAATAAAATCAATTCTTTATCTTTATCTAAATCTTTTAATGTATTTAATAGTATTATGTGATCATATATTCCATTTTGCTTTATCTTTTTTACTTGAATTGGTGCAAATTTTATTAAATTTAATTCATTTGCAATATAAACTGCAGGAACTGCACCACTACGTAAAATTGGTACAACATAATCAATTCTTATATTATTATTTTTACAATAATCATCTATTTCTTTGGAAACTTTCAAACAATAATTTTTGAATTCATCATGCGACATATCTCTTATTTCAGCTTCATAATTGATTTTTTCATTACTTTTTGTATACTTCATCATTACACCCACAGTACATTTTTT
>DOYA01000048.1:1532-9027 GCA_003518755.1 Clostridiales bacterium
ATTTTAATTGATTTTTGGTGGAGGTTAAGATCAGCTGTGCGAAACAAAGTAAGCTACAGATGTCTTATCCGAAATCATTAAATGGTGGAGGTGAGGAGATTTGAACTCCTGTCCACTACCCCTTCCATATAAACTTCTCCGAGTGCAGTTTGCTAAAATTATTCATCTAAACTATACAAGCAAACGTGCCATAGCTTAAATATATCTTTTAAATACCCTCTATTTTCAAAGATACCAAATAGATTTGTTTCCCACTAGTTTGACACCTTTTTACTATGCGTGGGAACATTGTAAAAGGCGTAGCTGCGCTTAGGCAGCTAATGCTAATTCTGTATTATCAGCGTTTAAATTTATTTTCGCTTTTTTATAGTGGCCGAAGCGACCATCCACTACTCGCTATTTATACTTCTAGAGCAATGTCGAAACCATTACACCCCCAGTACATATTTTATTATACTATATTTTTGCTGAATTTACAAGGCAATTTCCTCAATATAATATATGCAGCAATATGAAATATGAGGTAAGATGTCGGAAGTTGGACTTTTAAATTCCTACTTCCTACCTCTTACCTCATACCTCTGACCTCATACTTCAATTAATATTCATAACTATCAATTTGTTCTATTGCGCTAGCTTCACAATATCTCCCATAATTATCTCAGTCACTTTTTCTGCTGTTTCCTTTTCTTTTTTTGTTTCTTTATATTCTTCTAATTCTAATGGCTTACCATATGTAATTGTTGCTTTTTTGAAAGGTTTTTCTCCCCCTTTAATACCAACTGGAATAACTTGAGCATCAGAATTTAGCGCAAAATACGCAACTCCTGTTTTTGGTTTAATTCCTTTTTTTAAGCCATTTCTTGTTCCTTCTGGAAACAAGGCTAATGCTTTATTTTGTTTTAAAGTCTTAAGTCCATCTTTCATAGGCCCTAAATCTTTTGCATTTCTTTTTACTAAAATAACATCAAAAACTTTTGCTAAATGTGCTAAATACCAGTTTTTTGCAAGTTCTTCTTTTGCTAAAAATCTTGTATCGTCTCTTTTACATGTAACTTCCATGAGTGGTGCATCTAAAAAACTTTTATGATTTCCACAAAAAATTACTGGTCCATTTTTAGGAATGTTTTCTAATCCAATTACCTGAATTCTATAAACTATTTTTAAATATATAAAAATCAAAAATCTAATTAGATATCTCTTTATTTTATAATATGTATTTTTCAAATTAATCCCCCCTTCTTTTAGTTACGGTGACTAAATAGCACAAAATCGAAATATCTCATTAATTTTTCATCGCCTAATTAGCCTTTTTTTTATCTATTATTTCAATTACTCTATTTACAACTTCTTCTATTGTCATATTAGTAGAATCTATTAAAATAGCATCCTCTGCTTTTATAAATGGAGCTACTTCTCTAGTACTATTTATTCTTTCTCTTTTAATAATATTTTCTAAGATTTCTTCATATGTAGAATTTATTCCTTTTTGTTGATTTTGAATATATCTTCTTCTTGCTCTTTCTTTTACATCACAATCTAAAAATATTTTTACATCAGCATTTGGAAAAACGACAGTTCCTATATCTCTACCTTCCATTATTATATCTTGGTTTTTTCCCATTTCTTGTTGCATAGGTGTAATTTTGTCTCTTACTTCTTTTACAGCAGAATACTCTGAAACTAAATTATTTACTTTGTCTTCTCTAATTTCTTGACTTACGTCTTTTCCATTTAAATAAACCTTTTGAATTCCATCTTCAATTTTTAATTCAATTGCTATTTTATCTAGTACTTTTTCTATACCTGCAATATCAGTATAATCCACATTATTATTAATACAATCTAATGTAACACATCTATACATTGCTCCTGTATCAATATATACTAAATTTCTTTTTTCTCCAACTAATTTTGTGATTGTACCTTTTCCACTTCCAGCTGGTCCATCAACTGCAACAACAAATCCCATGATTCATTCCTCTACTTTCTATTTTTATTTTTCTTATTTTATCACATAAAAATAATTATTGTCAATTTGGGACCGGGTACTTTTTGCACATTGGTAAATTGGGACCGGGTACTTTTTGCACAACAATGAAAATAACTAATCCTGTTTAACCGCATATCATTTTATAAAATCCTATGGTACCCCCTTTAGGGATACCCACCATACGGATTTTAAAAAACGAAATGCTGACGCGGATTAGTTATTTTTTTATAAATGTGCAAAAAGTACCCGGTCCCAATTTACCAAATTACACCCTATAAATCTTCGCACCTAAACTATTTAGCTTCTCATCTAGATTTTCGTACCCTCTTAATATATATTCTATATTGTCTATCTTTGTTGTTCCTTTGGCAACTAAACCTGCTAATACCATACTAGCTCCTCCACGCAAATCTGTTGCTATAACTTTAGACCCATATAGTTTTTTAGTACCTTTTATTATTGCGCTTTTACTTTCTAGTTTGATTTTTGCTCCCATTTTTTGAAGTTCTGTTAAATACTTAAATCTATTTTCAAAAATGTTTTCTGTTATTATTGATGTTCCATTTGCAATTGTTAAACATGCCCCCATTATTGCTTGCATATCTGTTGGAAATCCTGGATATGGCATTGTTTTTATATCTATAGATTTTAATTTTTTTGGTGCTTTTAAATGTATTTCTTTATTTTTTAAATCTACTACACAACCCATTTCTTCAAATTTATCTATAACAGGTGCTATGTGTTTTAACTCAACATTTTTTAGTATAACATCTCCCCCGGTAATTGCTGTAGCTCCTAAAAGAGTTCCAGCTTCTATTCTATCAGGCATTATATTATAGCTTACATCTTTTAAATTATTTACTCCTTGAATTTTTATAATATTTGTTCCAGCTCCAGTTATTTTTGCTCCCATAGTATTTAAAAACTTTTGTAAATCAACTATTTCTGGTTCCATTGCTGCATTGATTATTTTAGTTGTTCCTTTTCCTAAAACTGCTAAAAGCATAATATTTTCTGTTGCTCCTACACTAGGGAAATCTAAATTAATATCTGTAGGCGTTATTTCTTGAACTTCACAATTAATTTTCCCATAGTCTTTATTTATTTTTACTCCAAGTTTTTCAAATGCTTTTAAATGTAGGTCAATTGGTCTTGCTCCAATATCACATCCTCCCGGATAGGAGAATATTGCTTTTTTGTATCTGCCTAAAATAGCTCCTGCAAATATTACAGATGATCTCATTTGATGCATTAGATTTTCTGGTATTTCAAATTTTGAAATATTTCTTGAATCTATTGTTACTTTATTTTTATTTTTTTTTACTCTACATCCTAAACTTTTCAAAATTTCTATCATCATCTGTGTATCATGAATATTTGGTACATTATATAATTTTGTTATTCCTTTGTTTAATATACTTGCTGCCATTATTGGAAGTGATGCATTTTTTGACCCTGAAACATAGGTCTCCCCTTGGAGTCTTTTTCCTCCTTCTATTATGTAACTCGACATTTTTCTATTTTTCCTTTCATAAAATACTTTTTTCTGATGTATTTTATGCAAAAAATCTATATTTTGTGAATTTATTCAACTGGTTACAATTTGTTACCAGTTGGATAGCAATACTAACCAACTAAATTTTTTATCAGTTATTTTAGTTTCTTTTTATTTTTTTCTTTTAATTCTGCTTGTTTTTCTTCTTCCTCAATATATTTATAATTCAATTTGTTTGTTTTAGTTACAACTGATTCTCCAAGATTTTTCTCAATATCATCTCTTGCAACTTTTGCAGCATGTCCACCCATTTTAGCAACTTTTATATTTTCTTTTAATCCATTCGGTTTTTGTTTTGTAGCAAGTCTTTTTGTGGCTTCCTCTGATAAATCTGTTAATATAAGTTCTATATTATCCATATTATCTCTTAAATTTTCTTTCCTTAATCCTTTATATTGCTTATATTCCTTTGCTGTCATTCCAGACCATTCTTTATATATTTCATTTGTTAAAATTGCATATTCAATATTATTTTCAATTCCATTTTCTTTCCATACATCAGTTAATTTTTTTCTTTCTTGAATTGATTTCATTCTTTTAGCAATCCATTCTTCTTCATAGCCTTTTGTTCTATATAAATCAATTGCTCTTTGCAATGCTATAGATGGATCAAAAGTTTCATCTATTTTTTCTTTTCCTAAATGTGCCAACCATTGTTTTATTGGCTCTGCATTTTTAGATGGAATTGATTCAATTATACGAAACATACCTTCAATATCACATACATCTGTCATACGATATTTTCCATCTTGTGCTTTTAATTTCAACTGTCTAGTAATACTAGACACTTCAAATTGTTCTTCTTTTTTTATTTTATTTTTTAACCAATTCCAATATTTTCTTGGTTCACTACTATTTGATAAAATTCCAACTATATCAATGATACTAATATAATACTTTTCTTCTTCTTTGTCCCAAATAGTCCTAATTGTTTCATTATTAAATATTTTGTTAATTAAATGCATTTTATTTTCATCCATTTTATACCTCTCTTTATCAAGTTGTTCGGAATTTCACAACAACTTGAAATCTCTTTTATTTCTTCTATTTATATCATATTTCTAAAGCTTTTTCAATAGTTTTGCGAATTTTTGTTCTATTTCATTTATGCTTTGTTTCAATTTACAGCTAAATTATTATTGTAGAATAGCTAACTACGGCATTGTATATCTTTTTTCGCGCTTTAGTATGTAGCTCATTCATCGCACAGCAGAGTATGAAAAACCTAGACCATTTCTAGTCTAGGTTGAACATATTATTATATTCAAAAATATTTTTTAGGCAACGATCTCTATATTTTATCTAGCTTGACCATTTTTTATCATTAATTACCTTTATATGTAAAATATCCGGGTGTTGAACTTTTTGGTCCTCCATCTATCCTTGCATAAGAACTATCCTTTTTGTTGTAACTATATGTAGTTCCATTTCCACCAACTAAATTTCTGCAGTTAGAAAACATATTATAATCATCTGTTATTTTAGACATTTTCCACAAAGAGCTTACATAAATTTTTTTTATTTCCATAACAAGATCAGTGTCATTTTTATCATCCCATCCACAAAACATCCATCTAGTAATTTCTAAATTACGAGTATCAAAGCTACTTAAATCTAGTTCTTGTAATTTAATACAACTATAAAACATATTTCTCATAGTAGTTACATTACTTGTATCAAATTTACTTACATTTACACTTGTTAAATTCCAACAATTTTGAAACATTCCTTGCATACTATTTACTTTGTTTGTATTAAAATGACTTAAATCTAAACTTGTTAATTTATTACAATTACAAAACATACAATACATAGTCGTAACATTACCTGTATCAAATCTGCTTAAATCTATACTCGTTAAATTATTACAGCCACAAAACATACAATACATGGTAGTAACATTGCTTGTATCAAATCTACTTAAATCCAAACTTGTTAATTCATTACAATGATAAAACATACAATACATATCTGTTACTTTACTTGTGTTAAATGAACTTAAATTTAAACTCGTTAAAATACTGCAACTAGAAAACATAGCATACATTGTAGTTACATTACTTGTGTCAAAGTTACTTACATTTAAACTTGTTAGTCCACTACAAGAATTAAACATTGATCTCATATTTGTTACACTTCTTGTGTCAAAATTGCTCAAATCTAGATTAGTTATTTTTTTACAATTATAAAACATTGAATACATATCTGTTACTTCACTTGTATTAAAAGACTTTAAATCTAAATCTGTTAGATTTAAACAATTACTAAACATAGCTCTCATACTCTTTACTTTTCTTGTATCAAGTGTATTCAAATTTAGAGTCGTTAATCCACATCCAGAAAACATGTAAGACATATCTATTACTCTATTGGTTTTTAAATTAACCAAATTTTCTATTGTAGATAAATTTGCTAAATTTCTAAACCATCTTGCTGTTGATGTAGGTATTATTTCGTTTACAAAATCAATCTTTTTTACACTATTTACTTCATTAACCCAAGGAACCTTTTCCTGTGAATCATACAAATCGTCTTTTTCAACAGTATATTTCTTTGTAACTGTTTTTGTACTATCTGTTTCGCTATTACTACTAAATGCTAAAGTTCCATCACTATATAATGTTACATATATTGTTTCTGTTACAAGTGATGGTGCATTTTCTAATTCTGTAATAGTATTTCCATTTTTATCTACTTTATATGTCCTTTTTGTATCATTAAAATATACTAAATAATTATTTTCATCATCATATCCAACAATAGTGTTATATCCATTTTTATTTAACTCTTTTTCAAATACGATGTCTGTTATTTTCTCTTCATTTAAAACTTCTTTGCCAACTAGTGAAGTATATACTAAAGAAATCTCTTCTTTTTCTCTTCCTATATCATTTAATTTTTTTGCTTCTCCTGCTTTAGTTAGTATACCATTGTCTCCTGTTAACATTTGAATTGATATTCCGGCTAATATTAATAACACAATAATAGTTACAACAAGAGCTACTAATGTAATTCCTGATTGACATTCTTTTGTTTTTTCCATATTTGTATTCTCCTTTATCTTTTTTCTATTGTGAATTAATCTCTTTACTAAAGCACTTCACCCAATTCTTTTGAAAATTCTTTTAATAATACTACTTTAATAGTTGTTGCTTTTCCTTCATTGTATTCATCTATTATTCTTTTTAATCTTGTTAAGTTTTCTAATTCTTCTGTAGCAACTTCTTTATTTTCTTTTATTCTTTTTATAAGTTTTTCTTTTATTAAAACTATATCTTCATTACTTGCACATGATATTCTTTGGAATATTTGGAATGCATCATAATATTTTAGAATTGGAATATTATCACACTCTTTATCAAATCTTGCATAAAATTGTTCCATTTGAATTGGTATACATTTAAATATGCTATCTGCTTTTTCTCTATATTCTTTTTCAAGTAATTGTTCATTTAGTTCTTCAAATCTTTGTAAAACATCTTCCATTTCTTCATCAATATTTTGATTTTCTTCTCTAATTACTACTTTACCAAGCTCTTCATCTACATTTGCACAATAACTTGAATGAAGAGAAGCTAAATTCATGCCATTTAAAAATATAGTTTTTAAAGTTGTTATATCATTTGATATAAGATTACTCTTAGAAAAATACACAAAATATTCATAAAGTTTTACAACATCAATAAGTTCAAGCTCTCCTTGTTTAACTTCTTCTATTGTTTCATTAACTGTCTGTGTAAATTTGTCATCTGGTAATTTCCAGTACTCTTCTACTAATATCTTTTTATATGATGGAACTTTTTTATCATTTGGACTTGTATTAATTTCCTCCATATTTGCTTTGAAAATTTTCATATCAAAAATTCTTGTTCTAACATAATATTCTATAAATTTAAAAAATCTATAATCTGCTTTAAAATTATAATAATAATTTCCATCAAATTCTT
>DOYA01000090.1 GCA_003518755.1 Clostridiales bacterium
ATGTGTCCTAAACAAAAAAATAAAAAGAAATGATAAAATACAAATAAGGGCGAAACGGCAGATCATAAGAAGGGGACATATCTTAGCAGGATAAGAATGACCCCAAATAAAGATGTGTCCCCTTACATTAATAGGAGGTGTAAAAATGACAATAGAAGAGCTTAAACCAGCAATGAAAAAAGCCAAAGCCACAAGAGTTGGTAGAGGTATTGGATCAGGTCTTGGAAAAACATCAGGTAGAGGACAAAAAGGTCAAAAAGCAAGATCAGGTGGAGGAGTTAGACGTGGCTTCGAAGGTGGTCAAACACCATTATATAGAAGATTACCAAAAAGAGGATTTAATAATAAATTTGCTAAAACATATACTGAAGTAACTCTTACAATGCTTAATAAATCAGAAGCAACTGATGTTACTGCTGAAACTCTATTAGCAGAAGGAATAATTGGTAAAATCCAAGATGGTATCGTAGTTTTAGCAACAGGTAAATTAGAGAAAAAATTAAATGTAAAAGCTGTTAGATTTACTGCAAAAGCTAAGGAAACAATTGAAAAACTTGGCGGAAAGGCAGAGGTGATTTAGTTGTTTAAAACTATAAAAAATGCTTTTAAAACACCTGAAATTAGAAAAAAAATGTGGTACACATTATTATTAATAATTCTTTTCAGGTTAGGTTGTTATATAACAGTACCTGGGGTAAATGCAGTAAAATTAGCAGAATTAATGGGAGATAGTTCATCTTCTTTAGCAGGAATGATAAATTTAATATCAGGTGGTGCTTATGCAAGATTTTCAATATTTGCAATGAGTATTTCACCTTATATTACATCAACAATTGTTATTCAGCTTTTGGGTATGGTAATACCAGCTTTAGAGCGCTTAACTAAAGAAGGTGGAGAAGAAGGAAGAAAGAAGATAAATAGATATACTAAAATCTTAACTTTAGTTTTAGCTTTAGTTCAAGGAACAGGGGTATATTTGGCATATAAATCTTCTGGAGTATTTGTTAACAGTTCATTTTTAACTGGAGCAATAATAGTAACTGGATTTATAGCAGGAACTTCCGTTCTTATGTGGCTTGGTGAACAAATTACAAATAAAGGTATAGGAAATGGAATTTCATTAATTATCTTTATAGGAATTATATCAAGACTACCACAAGTTACAGTTACAATATATAATCTAATTATTACAAATAATGGATTTAGTACAATAGGATTTTTAACATCATTAGGAATTATTATTGGTGCTATTATTCTTGTTGCAGCTGTTGTATATGTACAACAAGCTGAAAGAAGAATACCAGTACAATATTCTAAAAAAGTAGTTGGAAGAAAGATGATGGGAGCACAAAATACAAATATCCCATTAAAGCCTGTTATGGCAGGAGTTATGCCTATAATATTTGCATCATCATTTTTAACATTTCCAGCAATGATTATACAAATATTTAATAAAGATATTGCAGGTGCAACTGGTTTTTGGGCTATGGTTTATAGATTTTCTATGGCAACATCTTCATCAAGTGTTGGTATAGGCTATACAATAGCAAATGCAACTATATATTTATTATTAATAGTAGGATTTACATTCTTCTGGACTTATGCTATGACAAATCCAGCAGAAATATCTAATAATATTAAGAAAAATGGTGGATTTATACCAGGTATAAGAGCTGGAAAACCTACAACTGATTATTTATCAAATGTAATATCTAAAATAACACTATTTGGTGGATTTTATTTAGCAATAATTGCAATACTTCCAATGTTATTAAGATTTACATCATTAAATATAGCATTTGGAGGAACAGCAATATTAATCGTAGTTGGTGTTGCAATTGAATCAATCCAACAATTAGAATCTCAATTAGTAATGAGACATTACAAGGGATTTTTGGAATAGAAGATATAGAAGTCAAAGTTTTTTGGCTTCTATTCTATTATAATAAAAAGACTAAATATGTTATTTTGAAAATCCGCGTAAGGCGAACAGCTTAAACGCATACTGCCATTGTAACAGGCAGAGCCTTAACAATGGACAGCAAACCGAAGCGAAGCGTAGGGCGACTGGAAAAATCGACATTGTAGCTGAATTTTTCGCAAGAAAAATTACAGGTACATAAAGATTTCGACACCAAGGATTTGAAAAATAATATATTTAGTCTTTTAAATTGATATTTTAACTTCTCTTGCCCATTGACATTTTGAGATTATTAGAGTACAATTACATAGTAAATTATAAAAGAGAAAGGAAGTCTAATTATGAACATTATTATGATGGGAGCACAAGGTACTGGAAAAGGTACTGTTGCAGGTTTACTAAAAGATAGTTTGAATTTGCCACATATTTCTACAGGAGATATTTTTAGAAAAAATATTAAAGAAGGTACAGAACTTGGAAAAATAGCTACACAATATGCTGATGAAGGAAAACTCGTACCAGATGAAGTTACAAATAGTATGGTTAAAAATAGACTTAATGAAGAAGATTGCAAAAATGGATTTATATTAGATGGATATCCAAGAAATATTGCACAAGCAGAAGAATTAGATAGAATTTTAAATGAAAAAAATGAAAAAGTTGATTTAGTAGTTAATTTAAGCACACCAACAGAAGAAATAATAGAAAGAGTTATGGCGAGAAGAGAATGCCCTAAATGTAAAAGGGTTTATAATATGATTTTAAATAAACCTAAAAATGGTGAAATTTGTGATTATTGTGGAGTTGAATTAACAAAAAGAAAAGATGACACAGAAGAAAAACTTCAAATAAGATTAGATACATTTTTTAAAGAAACTAAGCCAGTAATTGATTTTTATACAAATAGAGGATTAGTTAGAAATGAAGAAGTAAGTGTGTCAATAAATAGATTAGGTGTTGATGCAGCAAAATCTGTAGTTGACTTTTTAAAAAATGATTAGATAGATGTTAAATGTTTGAGGTGAGAAGTGAGAGGTGAGAGGTGAGAGGTGAGAATTTCTTATCCCACTTCTCACTTCCCACTTCTAACATCTAGAAAATGTTATATTTGAATTATAATAGATAATAGAGGTAGAATAATAATGGTTACAATAAAATCAAAAAAAGAAATTGCACTTATGGAAGATGTTTGCAAAATAGTTGCTCATTTTTATGAAGAATTGGAAAAAAAGATAAGACCAGGGATTTCAACATATGAGTTAGACAAAGAAGCAGAAAAAATTATGAGAGACTTAGGAGCAATACCTGCTCAAATTGGATATAATCCAGGAATAAAAGGAATACCACCATTTCCGTCTGCAACATGTATTTCTGTAAATGATGAAGTAATACATGGAATTCCACATAAAAACCATATAATTAAAGAAGGCGATGTGGTTAGCATAGACACTGTTGCATTAAAAAATGGATATCATGGAGATGCTGCAAGAACTTTTATAGTAGGAAAAGGAACTGATGAAGCTCAAAGACTTGTAAAAGTTACAAAGCAAGCTTTTTACGAAGGCTTAAAATTTGCAAAACCAGGATTTAGAATAGGGGATATTTCTCATGCAGTGGGAGAATATGTTAATTCTCAGGGGTATTCTGTGCTTAAAGAATTTCAAGGTCATGGAATTGGAAAAGAAATGCATGAAGATCCAGGGATACCTAATTTTGGAAAAGCTGGACGTGGTATTAGAATAGAACCAGGAATGACACTATGTATAGAGCCTATGGTAATACAAGGAAAACCTGATATTTGGGAAATGGATGATGGGTGGACAATTGTTACAGATGATGGTACTTTGGCTGCTCATTATGAAAATACAATTTTAATTACAGAAAATGAACCAAAAATCTTGACAATAAGATAAATTTGGAGTATAATGGTAGAGCTATTGTGGATAATAGGGTTAATGTGTGCTAAAATATGCATTAAATCTTATATTGTACAAGGCTTTACCTTTTTTTATACTCTAGGAAAGTCATTGTATTTTATTCCTACATAGAAAATAGCTCTTTAAGAAGGAGGCGAGAATTTGGCTAAGGAAGATATTATAGAAGTAGAAGGAACAGTTGTAGAAACATTACCAAATACAACTTTTAAGGTAGAACTTCAAAATGGACATCAAATATTAGCTACTATTTCTGGTAAACTAAGAATGAATTACATAAAAATATTAACTGGAGATAAAGTTAAAGTTGAAATGTCACCATATGACTTAAACCGTGGCAGAATTACTTGGAGAGCTAAATAGTAACAATATAATTATAGAAAGGAATGAGTGAAATGAAGGTAAGACCATCTGTAAAAAAAATGTGCGACAAGTGCAAAGTTATCAAAAGAAAAGGTGTAATCAGAGTTATTTGTGAAAACCCTAAACATAAACAAAGACAAGGGTAGTTTATTGTATATGTTAATTTAGCATATACGCTTATTTTATTTTGTTTATAACACAATTTGATTGCGGCTGAAAATAATCAATTGTGTATATATAT
>DOYA01000065.1 GCA_003518755.1 Clostridiales bacterium
ATTTAAAATAAATTATTTTAAATAATAATTAAACCTATATTGAATTCAATAAAACAATTATACTTAATAAATATTTTACAATAATAAATATATTTATTATTTTTTAAGCAGATTAAAGCAAAATTAATTAATAGTATAAAATTAATTTTTTTATTTTTCCTCATAAAATATTAAAATCTATGTTAAAACGTCATTTTTGAATCCGTTTTTGTTTAAATAAGAATATATAAAAAAATACGACAAAAAGAAAATCCTAAAATATAAATGATTTTCCAAAAGAATTAAAAGAAACAACTAAAAAAACTAAAAATACATCATAATATTTTTAGGATTATGTCGCATTTTTATTAATTAAGCCATTATTATAAAAATAATTAACAGAAAATCCTTGATTAAAAATAATATATTAATATTAAATGAAAATTAATTTTATATAAAAATGAAAAGTGCAACAAGGAATTTAATTTTTATTTTAATTTTAATTGCTACAGTTGCCGCAAAAGGAACTTTTAAAGTTCATTCTCATTCAGGAAGTTGGTGTGACTATGAAACTGGATTAGGAAAAGTCAATATTCAAGTTATTCAAGAAGGTCAAACAAAAAATAAAGTTTCTTTTAATATGACATTAGTTGACGATGGAGAAAACAAATATTCCGCACAATGTAGTATAGATCCTGAAAAATTCATTCCAGAACCAGAAGAACCACAAGAATGGGACAAAGAAAATGAGTCAGATAAATCAGATATTAATATTGATATTGATTCAGAAGAAAAAGAATCTATTGATGTAAATGTCGATGTAGATGATGACAAAGAAAATAAAGAAGATAAAGAATCTGTAGATGTAGATGTCGATGTTGAGGAAGAAGATAAAGAATCTATAGAGATAGAAGTTGATGTCGAGAAAGAAGATAAAGAATCTATAGAGATAGAAGTTGATGCTGAGGAAGAAATTGTTGAAGAAAAAGAATCTGGAGACGTAGATGTAGATATAGATTTAGAAGATAAAGAAGGAGAAGAAGAAAATGAAATTAAAGAAGTAGTAGATGATAAGAAAGATTCTGATGGAAGAAGAAGATTAAGTAAAAAAAAGAATTTAAAAGCCAAAAAAGCAAAATTAGTTAAAAAAAGAAAGCTTGAAGAAAAATATATTTCTGGTGTATGCTATTTCGACCCCCCAAAAGAAAGTTATAATTTACGTTATGAAAAAGACTCATTAGTTTTAGCTCCTGAAACTGAAGATGAAGTTGTAATTGAAGATGATTTCTATGTTATTGCCCAAAAATGTCTTTCTTCAGAGCAAGCTCAACAACTATTAAATATTAAGATTTCTTTCAGACAATTAGGCAAATTTGAACAAATTAAAGACGTAATTACTTTCTATTTCTATGGTTTAACCAATGAAAAATATGAAAAAGGAAGTACTATTGAATTCTATATTTACCTAATTTTGAAAAATGGAGAACAAGAAAAAACAGAAAGAAAAGTAACCTGCGAACTTGAAGAAGCAACTGCTCCTCAATCAGAATTTACCCCAGTCCAAGCTGACTACAAATGCAAAATCGAAGGCTTAACAGAAGAATATTCTTCATTAATATTCCACCGTTCCGATTACATTGTTGGAATTCCTACAGATGAAATGTATTTAAATATTTATTTAACCTACCTTGCAATTCTCAAAGGACTTATTCTTGATTTCTCTCTCCCTGAAAATAAAGTAAAAGTGCCTACTATGTTTGATACTGAATCAATTGTAGATTTAGATTGTGAATCTCAAGGTACTTTCAAAATTACTGGAACAATTGGAGCTGAAGTTACTGAAATGAAAAAAGTTACTATTCCATTAACTTTCCCCACTGGAGTTAATGTCATTTGTAATTTACCTCCTAAAGAGGCTGAAACCAAAGTAGAAATGGTATGTAAATATGGAGGAGAATTAGATAAACAATCATTAATTATTGAACAAAGAGTTATTAGAGATGGAAATGAAGAACTTTTCACTTTGAAAGGAGCTAAATCTGAACCATTAACTTGTACTAATGGTGAATTAAAAGCAGCAAATAAAAAATTAGATATAAAATTATCCTTTAGACAAGTAAATAAATTTAAACAAATTGGAGAAAAAATAACTTTCAGTTTCTTCGGTTTAGCAACCCAAAAATTAGAAATTGGTCATTTAATAGAAATATGGTTATATTTACTTTTACCAAATGGTCAGAGAGAAAAGACTAAAAGAAGAGGAATATGCAAACTTTTAGAAAGTATTTCTCCTAAAAATGGAGAACAAGTTCAAGCTGATTTCTCATGTGAAATTACTGACTTAGATTCATCAATTTCTTATTCATCTTTTGAAATAAGCTATTCAGATGATTTCGTTGGCCTTCCAGATAATGAAATTTTACTTGATCCTGAAAAAACTAGAATTGCTATTGAAAATGGAGAATTAGATGATTTTTCACTTCCAGAAAATAAAAATAAAGTTCCAATATTATTTGAATCAACTAAAATTTCTGAAACTACATGCTTGTCCAATGGTCAATTTTCAATTACTGGTAATGTCAATTCAGAAATTGTAAAAGATTTAGAATTTATTCTTCCTTTAGCATATCCAGAAAACTTTGAATCTAAATGTACCCTTGAAAAATCAACTAAAAAAGAAGTTGAAATGCTTTGTGTCTTAGGAGGAGAAATATCAGAACAATCATTAATATTTGAACAACAAGTAGTAAGAAACGGATTAAAAGAAGTTTTAACTTTAGGAAGTATTAAATCAGATGCTTTTTCTTGCGCAAAAGGAGATTTTGGAAATGGAACCTCAATTGAAGATGAAACTACACCTAAAACTAGTAGCGATAAATCATTATCTGATAAAACATCAAGTGATAAATCTCAAGGTGGTAAAGATGGTGATAAGGATTCAAGTGATAAATCTCAAGG
>DOYA01000181.1 GCA_003518755.1 Clostridiales bacterium
AATTACAAAAATAAATAGAGTATATCTAAGTCCAGGAAATTGTAAAGCTCTTCCTGAAGTATTAGAAGCAATCAAAGAAGCAGATGGAATAATAATAGGACCTGGAAGCTTGTATACAAATGTAATTCCAAATTTACTTGTAAATGGAATTGCAAGAGCTATAAAAGAAGCCAAAGGAGTAAAATTATATGTTTGTAATATTATGACAGAACCTGGTTTAACTGACAATTATGATGTTTCAGATCATATTAATGCAATTATAGATCATTGTGGAGAAGGGTTAATTGATTATTGTTTATATGATACAGGTGAAGTTATACCTGAATTTATAAAAAAATACAATTTAGATGGTGCAGAGCTGGTTGAACAAAATATTGATGATGTAAAAGATAAAAAAATAAGGTTTATTAAAGAAAACATGTCTATTATTAAAGATGATTTTGTTAGACATAATAGTATGCTAATAGCAGATACCTTAATAAAAATAATATGTGATGACTTAAAATTCCAAGACAAACAAAATGATATAGAATATATTATGATGAATTCAAAACTTAAAGCAGATAAACAGATAAAAAAAGATATGATACTTAATGAAAAATATAATAAAAAACTTAAACATAACCACAGATTACGTAGAAAAATGAAAAGAAGTAAAAGCAAATTTGCAAATAAGTATAGTGATAGAATAAAATCAATACGCGAGTCAGATGAGAAAGCAATTAAAAAGAAAAAAGCAAATATAAGTAGAAAAGAAAAAAATGAAAAGAAAATTGAAGAAATGAAAAAGAAAAAAGAAGAAATACTAAAAGCGTATGGAAAAATAAAAGAAAATAAATAAGAAAAAAATTTGGAGGAATACAAATGAAGTTTAAAAAGAATGACTTAAATTTAGAACAAGGGTTACAAAAAGAATGGATTATTACAAATGGCATAGGAGGATATGCTTCATCAACTATTATAGGAGCAAATACTAGAAAATATCATGGGTTAATGGTAGTACCCTTATATAGTCCAGGAAGAAGAATGTTAGTTTTATCAAAATTAGATGAAAGTATTACTATAAATGAAAAAAAACATGATTTATATACTAATATATGTAAGAATTATGTATCTCAAGGTTTTAAATATTTAGAATCATTCCAAAAAGATATTTTACCTATTTTTAAATATAAAGTTGAGAATACGGAAATAACTAAAACTATATGTATGCAATATGAAAGAAATACAGTTATCGTATATTACAAAATCAGAAATGGAAACTATAATGCTAAATTACAATTAGCACCAGTATTTAATTTTAGAGATTTTCATTTGATGAATACAAATCATAATTTTAATTTAACACAAGAAAAAGAATCAGATAAAATTAAGTTAATAATTGATAATAATACACATCATCCAATTTATATGAAAGTTTCAGATGGCAAGTATACAGAACATTCTAATGATATTTTTAACAATATGTTTTACATAGAAGAAGAAAAAAGAGGCTTTTTCCCTGAAGAAAATCATATTGTTAGTGGAGTGTTTGATATTGACATTGAGCCAAATGAGGAAAAAAATATATCTTTTATTTGCTCAATGGAAGAAAATATTGATGAAATAGATTATAAACAAGTAATCAATAATGAAATTATAAGAATAAACAATATTTATAATAATTCTTTCTTAATTGATAATAGAAAGGAACAAAAAACAAAAGAAGAACAAAAAAGAGATGATTTAGCCAAATTATTTATGATAGCTGGGGATAATTTTGTTGTGTATAGACCTACTTTTGGATTACATTCATTAATTGCTGGATATCCATGGTTTTTAGATTGGGGAAGAGATAGCCTAATATCTTTAGAAGGCCTATGTTTAATTCCTAAAAGATATGATATAGCAAGAGATGTATTACTTACATGTACTAGAGATATAAAATATGGATTAATTCCAAATGGATATAGTGAAATAGATAATAGCCCATTATATAATAGTGCAGATGCTTCTTTATTATTATTTGAACAGGTTGAGAAATATCTTGAATATACAGATGATCATAAATTTATAAAAGAAAACATTTATCCAAAACTAAAAATGATAATAGAACATTATTCTACTGGTATAGATGTTTATGATAATAATATACATTTGGAAGAAGATGGCTTAATTTCATCTGGAACAGAAAACACACAAAATACGTGGATGGATGCTAAATATGGTGATTTAGCTTTTACTCCAAGGTGTGGAAAAGTAGTTGAAATAAATGCACTTTGGTATAATGCATTAAAAATAATGGAAAAACTTACAAGAAAATATGAAAAAATTGGGAAAATTATTCAAAGTAAAAAATATGCTGAAATGGCTGAAAAATGCAAAGGATCATTTAATGTGGAATTTTATAATAGTAAGAAAAAATGCTTATATGATGTTGTTGGTGATAACAAAGTTAGGCCAAATCAATTATTTGCACTTTCTTTAACTTATCCAGTTGTAGATCCTAATACTTCATTAGCGGAAAATATAATTACAGTAGTTGAAAAGAAATTATTAAATAATTATGGATTAAAGACTCTTGCAAAAGGTGAGAAAAATTATATAGATGTTTATGAGGGAGATAATTTCAAAAGAGATGCAAGCTATCATCAAGGAATTACATGGCCTTGGTTACTTGGTCTTTACTATAATGCACTAAAAAATATTAAGAATTCAGAAAAAAATAAAGAAAAGAAAAAAGAATTAGAAACAAAGATAATTGATTTTAAGAAAAAAGTTGAAAAAGTATTTAGTAAAGAAATTGTTGAACGTGGTTGTATAGGCTCAATTGCAGAAATATATGATTCTAGAACTCCTTATTTACCAAAAGGAGCTTTTGCACAAGGGTGGAGTGTAGCTGAAATCTTCCGCATAATTTTTAAGTAATTTGTTGAAAAATAATTACAATTTGTCAGAATATAGAAAGTGTAGGGGCGATTTTAATCGCCCACTAAAAAAAAAACAATGCACTGCACTTCGAAGTAATAAAAAGAGGATTGGTATGAAACTTGAAGATTTAGAAAAAGAATTGAAACAACAAAAACTAAATTCTTTATATTTGCTTTATGGTGAAGAAAGATTTTTGTTAGAGAGCTGTTTGAAAAAAATTAAAGGTCTATTTGGAGAAATATTAAAAGGAATCAATTATATAGAAATTGATGAATCAAATATTAGTGAAATTATATCTGAACTTGAAACTCCACCTTTTGGTTTTGAAAAAAAACTTATTATTGCAAAAAACACAGGGTTGTTTAAAAAGGAAGCTAAAAGTAAAAGCAAAAAAGATGACAATAATATAGGTGCAAAGCTTTTAAAATATTTAGAAGATAATTTAGAAAATATTAAAGATTCAGTTGTTTTAGTTTTTGTAGAGCAAACAATTGAAAAATCTGATTTAGCAAGCTTTATTGACAAAAATGGAATTAGTTGCAATTTTGAATATCAAAAAGCAAATCAAATTCAAGCAAGATTAAAGCAAATTACAAATGCATATAAAGTAAATATAGATGTGCCAACATTAAGCTATTTTGTTGAAGTATGTGGAACAGATATGCAAGAGCTAATAAATGAAATTAGAAAATTGATTGAATATGCAGGAGAAGGAGGAACAATTACAAAACAAGACATAGACAGTTTATCAATAAAAAAAATAGAAAGTGTTATATTTGATTTAACAGATAGCTTAGGAAAAAAGCAAACAAATAAGGCAATAGAAGTATTAAGAAATTTAATACTTGCAAAAGAACCAACACAAAAAATTTTAATAACCTTATATAACCACTTTAAAAAATTATATTTAACAAAACTAGCTTTAAAAGAAAATAGAAATCTAATTGAAGCATTAAATTTAAAGCCAAATCAAACATTTTTAACAAATAAGTATAAAACACAAGCAGGTTATTTTAAAGCTCAAGAAATAAGAAACATTTTACAACAGCTAACTGATTTAGATTATAAATATAAAATTGGATTGATAGATTTAAATGTAGGATTTGAATCAATTTTATGTGCATATTGTTAGAAATTTATATAGATATAGGAGTGTTAAGCTATGAATGGTGTTGAAATAAAAGGAGTTTTAGAAAAATATCTTAAAGATAATCCAGATTATTTATCAGATTTTTACAAAAACATATTAAGAAAATTTTATAATGACTCAGATTCAGAGAAAAAAGAATGGATGAATACTAATCTTAAAAATTTAGTTAGAGGGTTAAATTTGGATTTTGTAGATTGGTGTGAGTTGGTTAAAACTTTTAATGTATATATGAGAGATTTTATACTTAGAGAATATCCTTTAAGTGATGGATATAAAAAAGTTTTGTGTGTAGGGGATGGAGAAAAATGTCATTTAGGAAGAAAGCTAGCAATGCAAGGATATAGAGTGGTATCTGTTGACCCAATGGCTCAAAAAAATTTTTCTTGCAGTAATATACGCGCAGTTAATAATAACGGTAAAGGCTCTATTTTTGTAGTTAAACGTCCTTTTACAGAAGATTCAATTGATATGATAAATTGGGCAGATATTATAGTTGGAAGTAAGGTACCGATGTTAGCAGAAACATTATTAAAAATGCCTAAACCAGTAATTTTTAATGTAAGTGCAAATTCAGAAATACATAATATAAGTTTTGGAGGAAAAAAGGTTGAAAGTGGAGAAGATCTTCAGCAATGGATAAGTAATTCAAAGGGGGTTCATACATTTGAAATGGATTCTGAATCAAGATGGAAATTAGGATATAGTACTCTTATATTTGTTAAAGATCTTGAAAGAGATCAAAGAAGAGAGATGGGAGATACAAGATATTAAAATTTGTAATTTAATAAATATAAATGTATAAAAACCCTTTTTAGGACAAAAATAAAGATAAGTATTTTTGTTTAAGAGAGGTTTTAATTTTAATGAAAAGATTTAATCATAGATTATTAATGTTTGTTTTTATAGTTAGTTTGATTGCAACAATGCTTTTTGGGGGATTTTCAAAGAACAATGAGGTTGAAGCATTATCTAAATATGGATCACGTGGAGATGAAGTAAAACAAATTCAACAAAAACTTAAAAATTGGGGATATTATAATGGCGCAGTTGATGGAATTTATGGAAGTAAAACATTAGAAGCTGTAAAATATTTTCAAAGAAAAAATGGATTAACAGTTGATGGGATTGCAGGAGATAAGACTTTAGCAGCATTAGGAATAAGAGGAACATCTAATTCATCAAGTTCAAGCTCTAATAGTAATTCAAATAATGTAACATTACTTTCAAAACTAATATATGGAGAGGCAAGAGGAGAGCCATATACAGGACAAGTTGCAGTAGGTGCAGTTGTAATGAATAGAGTGAAAAGCAATTCTTTTCCGAATACTATAGCAGGTGTAATATATCAAAGTGGTGCATTTGATGCAGTATCAGATGGGCAAATAAATAAAAC
>DOYA01000106.1 GCA_003518755.1 Clostridiales bacterium
AGAATTGCAAAATATAATTAATTATAAAATAGATAAAATATATGAGCCAGATAAAAATACTATAATTTTAGGATTATATGGTAAATTTGAAAATCTGTCTTTACTTTTATGTATCTCACCAAATAATTGCAGACTTCATCTAACAAATCATCAACAAAAAAATCCAAATATAGCCCCTAACTTTTGTATGCTTCTTAGAAAACATATACTAGGTTACAAAATAAAAAGTATTTCAACTATTGATTTAGAACGTATTGTTTTTATCAATCTAGAAAACAACGAAAACCCAAATAAACCATTAAAGAAACAGCTAATAATAGAGCTTATGGGTAAGCATTCCAATATTATTTTAACAGATCAAAATGAAATAATAATTGATAGTTTGCGACATACAAATGTTGAACACAATTCTAATAGAGATGTATATCCAACTGCAAAATATATTTTTCCTCAAACTTCAAAATATAGTTTTCTACAGTTAAAAGATTTTAACGATTTTTATGATAAAATAGAGCCAAAACTTACTGAATATATAATTAATCAATCTGAAGAAATATCTAGCTTAAATATTTCAAGTTATAATATTGATAAAATAATATCAAATACTTTTAATGGAATTAGTATATCTTTTGTTAAAAGCATTATCAATACTTTTTCAATAAATAATATTTCTAAACAAGCATTAGAAGAAATTTATATAAAAATTAATGATATCATCCATAGCACTTATTATGATTTTGTTTTATTAGATAATAATAAAGATTATTTCTTATACTCCTCAGATAACAACACATCAAAATACTATATAAACTATAAATTAGATGATTTTTATAATGATAAAGAAAACTCTGAATTATTCAAAAACTATAGAAATAGTATTTTAAATTTAATTCTAGCCACATTAAAAAAATATGAAAAAAGATTGCATAATATAGATACTAAACTTTTAGAATGCTCTAATAGAGATAAATATAGATTATATGGTGAATTGCTTACCTCAAATCTATATCAAATACCTAATACTAATCTTAAATCTATTAAATTAGAGAATTACTATGATAATAATAAAACAATTGAAATACCTTTAGACTCAAAATACTTGCCATCTCGAAATGCTAAAATGTATTTCAAAAAATACACAAAATTAAAAAATGCATTTGAACTTGTAAATCAGCAAAAACAAGAAACCATCCAGGACATTAATTATTTAGAAAGCATAATATACGAAATAAATGAGAGTCTTAATACCTCTGATATAGAAGAAATTTATGAAGAAATATCAGAAAGCCCAATATTTGAAAACAAGTTAAAATTAGCTAAAAAAACAAATACTTCAAAAAAACAAAAACCTAAGTCTTTAACCAAAAATAAAGAAGCTCATTTTAATCCATTAAAATATACTATAAAGGAATATACAGTTTTTGTTGGAAGAAATAATAAAGAAAATGATTATCTAACTTTCAAATTCGCTAAAAAAACAGATTTGTGGTTTCATACAAAAGATACACACGGAAGTCATGTTATTTTAAAGGTTCCTCAAAATGAAAATATACCTGAAGAAATACTTATAGATGTTGCCAAACTTGCTGCAGAACATAGTAAAGCAAAAAATTCTTCACATACTCCTGTAGATTATTGCAAAGTTTTGAATGTAAAAAAACCGAGTGGTAGTAAACCCGGCTTTGTAATTTATACTAATAATAAAACTATTTATGTATAGCTATTAATTCTCATACTCAAACCATAAACCCTTTTTCTTTAAAGTGTTTATGGTATTTTGATGTTCTTCATATGTATTTGAAAAATACATATCACCATTTTTATCTGCAACAAAATATAAGTATTTTTCATTAACTGGATTTAAAGCAGCAGTAATAGATTCTTCAGATGGATTTGCAATTGGTCCTATTGGCAATTTGCCATTCATATTTGGCCCTCTAGTATTATATGCATTATATGTATTTATTTCTTTAGCATATAAATCTCTGTCTCCCATATCTACTCGAATTCCATAATATGTTGTAACATCACTTCCTAAAGACATATTAGATCTGATTCTATTATAAATAACACTTGCTATTTTAGCTCTGTCTTCATTCTTATTTCCTTCAAGTTCAATAATAGAAGCTATTGTTAGTAATTGATGTACAGTTATATTTTTGTTTGTTTCTCCATCTTGAGCATCTTGTCCTTCTTTTTTATATTTAGATAATACCTTACTCATTTGATCTAACATTTTTTCAAAAATTGTTTTAACATCAACATCTTTATTTTCAAAGCTGTATGTATCAGGATATAAATACCCCTCTAGAGGATAATAAATATTTTCATTTTGTATAGTTTTTGATAAAAACCAATATTTATCTATTAATGATGTAATATAATCTTTATCTTTTAGTAAATTATATACATCATTTGGTGTATTATTTGTTTTTTCTGCTATTGTAGACGCAATATAACGCATATTTTTTCCTTCTTTAAAAGTGATTGTTACAGTTTCATCCATTACTTTCCCAGAAGATATCGTATCTATTACTACACTCAAAGAATCATTTCCATTAAATAAATACTTTCCTGCTTGTAATCCTTTTACTTTATGTAATTTAATATACATTTTTGCAACTAACTCATTTCTAATTACATTATTTGATTTTAACGTTTTTACAATTTCTGAAGTACTTGTACCACTTTTTATTTCAACTACTATTTCTTTATTGACCTCATTCTTAGGAGCTGTAGTACCAATTTTGTACCATGCAAAAACTGAAATAACCCCAATTAAAACAATTGCAAATATAACACCTAAAATAATATAAACTTTTTTATTCATCTTAGTTTCCTCTATCAAATTTTTATTTCTATTCCACATTCTTTGAGAATTGGAACAACTTCTATTTTAAATCTTTCATAGAATATGTTTGCTTCTCCATTATATGAAATTTGTACATACATCTTATCATTTTTTATCGCTTCATGCAATATTAAATCAATAATTTTTTGTCTTTTTTCATAAGTAGAAATATCATCATTTGTGATGTCCCTATTAATTGAATTTTCTTCTTTAAAATTCTTATCTTCAATTTCTAAATCTTCTCTAACATTAATGTAATTACTTAAATACTTCTTTTTTACATATCCTATAATTCCATCTTGTGTTCTAACTTTAGCATACCCGTTTTCATCATTTATAAAAAATAACCAATTTCCTTTTTTTACCTCATCAATTGCTTTAGATATAACACCTTTATCTTCTTTTATTTTAATACTTTTATTTGCATATGCTTTTACAGATTTTTTATTAAGCATATCAATTGTAATAATATTTGTCTTTTCTATTTTTTCTATTTCAAAATTATAAACAATTGTTAATTCAGAAATTGCTATATATATTTTGTTATCTTGTTCAATAATAATGTTTTTAACATCTACATTTGAATTATTAACTCTCATAGTTTGGTCATCTTTTTTTATAATAGCTAATTTTCTATCACTAGTTGTTATAATACAACCTGTGTCTTCTTCAGTATAAAGTGTTTCATCAAAAAACTGTTTAATATCTTCATAGCTCATATATATTTGGTTATTTTCAAAAATAATAGGGCTTACTAATTTGTTAGTGATATTTTCATTATTTAAAACTATTTGTGTTATTTCATTATTCTTCTTTATTGGCTTATTTCTTATAACAATAATTAATATTAAAATTAACACAATAGCAAAGACTATTTTTTTGTAGCCTTTGTTATTGTGTTTTCTTTTTTTATTATTCTTAGTTTTTTTTATTATTTTTTGTGGCATTTATTTTTCTCCTACATTCTTCTAAATACACCTATAACTTTTCCTAAAATATTACAATCTGGAACTATTATTGGATCCATAGTAGAATTTTCTGGTTGTAAACGAATATGATCTTTTTCTTTATAGAAAGTTTTAACTGTTGCTTCATCTTCAATTAATGCAACAACAATTTCTCCATTCATTGCATCTGGTTGCTTTCTAACTAAAATAAAGTCACCATCAAGAATTCCAGCTTCTATCATGCTTTCTCCTCTAACTGTAAGCATAAAAGATTCTGAATTTCCAACAAAATCTATTGGAATTGGGAATGTATCTGTCACATTTTCAACTGCTAAAATTGGCATTCCTGCAGTTATTTTTCCAACTAAAGGAACATCTATTAATTCTTTTTGAGAATAGAAATTCTTTTGTGTGTTTTCAACAGGCATACCATTTCCACCTTTTAATAGTTTTAATGTTCTACCTTTTTTATCTTCTTTTTTGATATATCCTTTACTTCTTAATTTTGCCAAATACCCATGTACTGTTGCTGTTGAACTTAATCCAACTGCCTTTCCAATTTCTCTAACTGATGGTGGATATCCATCTTCTTTAATCTTTTTTTCAATAAATTTTAAAATTGCTTTTTCTCTTTTATTTAGTTCTTCTTTTTTCTTTCTCATAGCAAATCCATCCCTTTCTTACAGGCTCTCATAAGTTTATAAAAGAATTAATCTTTTAAACTATTCTTTCCTCGTAAAATATATTTGCAATAATATTATCATACAAATTTTATTTTGTCAAACATAAATTTGATTTTTTTCATTTGAGAATTGTCCCAAAATAAAAAATTAAACCATCTCTTCAAACTCTTTTTCTGAAATTATTTTTACTCCTAAACTTTGGGCTTTAGTTAATTTACTACCTGCATCCTCTCCTGCTAATAAATAATTAGTTTTTTTAGATACAGAACTTGATACTTTTCCTCCATATTTTTCTATTAAGTCTGTTGCTTCCTGTCTTGTATACTTTTCCAAACTTCCTGTTAATACAAATGTTAGTCCTTCAAATTTTTGGTCTTGTTCTTCTTGTTCTAAACTTTCTGTATTTACTCCTGCTTGTTTTAGTTTTTCAATTAAATCCTTAGTTTGATCTTCTTCAAAGAATTCAACAATACTTTTAGCCATTATTGGTCCAATATCAGATATCTCTGATAACTCTTCAAAACTAGCCAACATTAAGTTATCTATATTTTTATATCTTTTTGCTAATACCTTTGAAGCTTTAGCTCCTATATGGTTTATTCCAAGAGCTGTAAGCAATCTATATAAGTCATTATTTTTACTATTTTCTATTGCATTTATTAAATTGCTAGCAAATTTTGTTCCATTCTTTTTTAAAGATGCAATATCTTCAAAAGATAATTTATATATATCAGCTATATTAGAAATCAATTTTTTACTTAATAATTGATCAATTATATTTTCTCCAAGTCCATCGATATTCATAGCTTCTCTTGAAACAAAATGGACTAAATTTCTATATAATTTTGCAGGACATTCTGTACCTGAACATCTAATTGCCGCTTCTCCTTCATATCTTATTGTTTTGGCACCACATACAGGACATTTTTCTGGCATCTTAAAACTTTTTTCCTGTCCTGTTCTCTTTTCCTTTAATGCCTTAACAATTTCAGGAATAACATCTCCTGCTTTTTGAATTACAACTGTATCTCCTATTTTTAAATCTTTATCTTTAATAAAATCTTCATTGTGTAATGTTGTTTTTGAAATTGTTGAACCAGCAACTTGTACTGGTTTTAATATTGCAAGTGGTGTTATTACCCCTGTTCTACCAACATTACAAACAATATCTTCTAATATTGTTTCTTTTTGTTCTGGGGGATATTTATATGCAATTTGCCATCTCGGATTTTTGGCTGTTGTTCCTAAAATTTCTCTGTATTTTAAATCATCCACTTTTATAACAGCCCCATCTATTCCAAATGTTAGTGTGTCTCTTTTCTTTCCGATTTCATCAATAGCTCTAATAACATCATCTAAAGTGTTACATAATATTCTTATTGGATTAATATTAAAGCCTAATTTTTGCATATAATTTAACGCTTCATAGTGAGATAATATTTCTTTTCCATTTATTTTTTGTATATTATATACATAAATGTCTAATGGCCTTGCTTTTGTAATATTACTATCTAACTGTCTTAGAGATCCTGCTGCAGCATTTCTTGCATTGGCGAAAGTTTCTAATCCTTCCTCTTCCCTTTTTAAATTCATTTCTTCAAAATCTTTTGAACTTATAAAAACCTCTCCACGTACTATAATATCAACATTTTCAGTTAATTGTTTTGGTATGTTTTTTATTGTTTTTAAATTTTCAGTTACATCTTCTCCTACTAAACCATTTCCTCTAGTAGAACCTCTTACAAATACTCCATTTTTATATTCTAAAGAAGCTGTTAAACCATCAATTTTAGTTTCTACTACAAATCTTTTATTTTTAATATCATTTTCTTCTGCTTGTTTTTGAATTTTATTAACATATTCTTTTATCTCATCTAAATTAAATATATCTTGCATACTTAAAAGCGGAATTTCATGCTCTACTTTACTAAAACCTGATTTAACATTTCCTCCAACATGTTGTGTATATGATTCCTTTTTTACAAATTCTGGGTACTGCCTTTCTAATTCTCTTAATTCTAGCATCAACATATCATATTCAAAATCGCTTATTTCTGGCTTATCTTCTTCGTAATACTTTTTTGCATAATATGTTGTTTTTTCAACAAGCTCATTAATTCTTTTTTCAACATCCTTTTTATTCATTAATAAACTCCTCTTCGTTAAAAAAATCTAATTTATAGTATGGAAAATAATTAAAAATTTTTCATGATAATTTCTTCTATATAATCCGCCACAGATTCAAAAGAATCTATAGCTTCCTCTAGTGTTGTATAAATATTATGCCATTTTAGTATTTCTACAGGATTATGTTCCGTATTATATAGATTTTTTATTGAATTTTCGAATAATTTATCTCCTTGTTCTTCTAATCCATTAATTTCAATTATCATATTAATTATTTGTTCATATTTTTTTCTTTCTTTGAAGCTATTCATAATATCTCTTAATTTTATACTCATTTGACAAATTAGTTCAACAAACTCTTTGAAATCATCTCTTAAATAATTTACATTAAAAATATTAAGATCTATTATTATCTCATCTAGATTATCAATAACATCATCAATTTTATTAACTAACAAAACAATATCTTCTCTTTCAATAGGTGGCAAAAAGTCTTTTATCAAATAGTTTTTTATATTATGCAAATTCAAATCTGCATCATTTTCTAATTTATGAACTATTCTTTCAGTTTCTTTTGCATCTTCATTTTTAAAATTATTTAAATGTTGTTTAATTATATTTGATATTTCACAACAAATATCCACATTTTTTATAAATTCATCAAAATAATTTAACTCTTTCTTTTTCATGCAAATCTCTCCTATCTTTATAATTAATACCTAGATAATATATATGTTAATCCAACTTTATATAAAAAACTTTAAAAAAACCTGAGTCATTAAATATCCTAGTACTCCACATGCCGGAAATGTTATTATCCATGCTAAAAACATGTTTTTTACAATTTTCCAATTAACATTTTTTAAACTTCTTGATGCTCCAACACCCATTATTGCTGTTGTTTTAACTTGTGTTGTACTTACAGGAATACCAAGTAAAGTTGATAAAAGTAAACATAGCGCTCCTGATAAATCTGCTGATGCTCCTTGATATGCTTCAAGTTTAACCATTTTTAATCCAACTGTTTTTATTATTTTATATCCCCCAATGGATGTTCCGAGCGTCATAGTTGCAGAACATAATAACATTAACCAAATCGGAACTTCAAAACTTCCGTGTATTTGTAACTCCATTTGCTAGTGAAACAACTAGTAAAAAAATACCTATAAATTTTTGCCCATCTTGAGCTCCATGCATAAATGCCATTGCTCCACCGCTAAGCACTTGGAATCTTTTGAATACAGGTATTGTTTTTCTTCTATCAAAATTTTTACAGATTTTTTCAATTATTTTTGTAATAAAAAATCCAAATGCAAAACCTAAAATAGCAGATAAAATTAAACCATATATTACTTTTTTCCATTCAGTCACATTAATTCCAGATATACCTTTTTGAATTGCTATTGCTGCTCCAGATACTCCCGCTATTAATGCATGACTTTCACTTGTAGGTATACCAAAAAGCCAAGCTAAAACTGCCCATAGTACTATAGCAACTAAGCCTGCACATATTGCAATAAGTGCATGTGAATAGTTATCCCCAAAATTTGCAATATTGTATAATGTTTGTACTACTGTTGAACTAATTAATGTCATTGTAAATACACCTAAAAAATTAAGTATTGCTGCCATCATTATTGCTTTTTTTGGTTTTATGCTTCTTGTTGATACACATGTTGCTATTGCATTTGGTGCATCTGTCCAACCATTAACTAATATAACACTTAGCATTAAAATAGTTATAATTAGTAAATATGGATTATTTAAAAGTTGAGTTATATAATTGTTAAAACTTAATTTCATTATAAATTTCCTTTATTATTTTTTATTATCTTTTCCAATAATATCACATTTAATAATTATTATCAATTGTTACGATAATTTTTATACTTTTTTAGTTACTAGATAATGGTTTAAATCATAGAAATAGTGATATATAAATAATATAAAAAGTTTCGAATGTGATTGGAGAAGGGATAATCATTTCTTTAATATAAATTAATGAGGAAGCGATGGCTTGCGAAGCAAGAGCAGCGAGAGGCTCGTTAATTTATATTTTAGAAATGATATCACTTTGTATTGAGCCGAGAAACTTTGAAGATTATTTATATATCACTATTTTTTATATATCATTTCATTTAAAACATTATCTAGTAGTTAATCTTAATTTTATTGAATAAAAATGTATTGCATTTTATATTCTTTTAATATATAATCAATTTAATTAAAGTATTACAAGGAGCTTATTCAAATGAAAAACGAAGTCTTTGATTTTTATGATAGAACTTCATTAAAATCTTATAACCTAGATAAAACTATGCAAGATCAATTAAATGCATTAGGTTCATTAGATGTTTTTACAAGAAAACACTGTGAAAATGTTGCAGCTATCACATGTAGAATATGTGAGTATTTACATTGTTCTAAAAGTTTTACAGAGTATTGTACAATTTGTGCATATCTACATGATATTGGAAAAATATTTATACCACCAGAAATATTACAAAAACCAGGAAAACTTACAGATGAAGAATATGAAGTAATAAAAACTCATACAACAATTGGCTATAAGATGTGTATAAGAGATTTAAAACTTCGTCCTTATGCAGCTGGTCCATATTATCACCATGAAGCACTTAATGGAACTGGTTATCCCCAAGGTTTAACAAAAAAAGACATTCCTTATGAAGGGCAAATTATTCGTGTTGCAGATGAATATGATGCTATTGTTAGTAAACGACAATATAAATCACATGTCGGAATCTCAGATACAATAAAAATTCTTATAGATAATGCTCAACCTAATCATCAACTTCAATCATCAGAAGTTCTACAAAAAATCGCTGATAGTGTAAAATTAGGAAAAAATAATCCTACCATTGTAAAAGCATTAATTAAAGTAGTATTAGATGATGTTTACTATGAGATTGCATGTAGTCAAGATTATGTTGATTATTTATCTGAAAATCTTAAGCGATTTGAAAAAATCGAAAAATTATATAATAAATATATAAATGCAAAAACTGAAGATAAAAAGAATTATTTTTTAGAATATATGAAATTATATTTTATAGAAAATGAAAATATTGAGAATTTTCATAAAATTTGGGATGATTATAAATCTGCATATGAACTTAGAAAAACAAAAATTGATAATTTATACAATGAAGCAAAAATAATAAAAAAATTAAAAGTTTAGATTATTTCTAAACTTTTAATTTTTACCTATTCTTCTAGTCCAAAACTCACACCTAAAGCACTATTTATCTTATTTATTATTTTGTTATCATTAATATGACCTATTTTCTCCTTTAATCTGCTTTTATCAATTGTTCTAATTTGTTCAGCAAGTATAACTGAATTATTTTTTAGCCCTTGTGCTTCTCCATCAATTTCTATGTGTGTTGGGAGTTTTGTTTTGTTTGTTTGAGATGTAATAGCTGCAGCTATTACAGTTGGACTATATTTATTTCCCAAATCATTCTGTATTATTAAAACTGGCCTAATTCCACCTTGTTCAGAACCTACAACAGGACTTAAATCTGCATAAAACATATCTCCTCTTTTTATTTGCATAATTGTTCTCTCCTACTATTAGTATATTTTAAAAGTCTAATTATTCGTAGATTATTCCTTTATTTTAGATTTTGTAATAAATTCTATCATTACATTTCATAAAATAAAAACTGTTTAATATATTTCTATATTATTATATTTTATGTTTATTGTTGTATTATTGTTATCATCTTCAACAATAAGTTTTGTAGGAAGTTTATTTTCTTTATTTATGTACAATACTTTATTCTGATTATACCTATTTTTACTATGATTTTTTGTTTTTAATATAACTTCATTTTCATTTTCTTCGAATATAGATTTCTCATTAGTTTTATAGTCTTCTATAAAACTAATTAAATCTAGGCTATTATCTTCTAGTCCTTGATAATTCTCAAACATTTGTGATAGACTAAGATTTGTATTTTCTATTTTTAATGATTTATCTTTTAATGATATTTTAACTCCTGCAATGTTTTCAGGTTCTATCACTTTTTGAACACTACCATTTTCAGTATTATACTCCTGTTCAATAATATATTTATTTGAATTTTTATTACTATTTACCTGTACATTAATTATTGATTTATATGAATTAATACTTAAAATATAATCTACGATTTCTTGACTACTTATATTATTTCCATTTTTTAAATTTTTAGTCTTTATTTTATAAATAATTAATCCCATAATTAACAATACCATTAATAGAATTAAAACTATTATCTTATTTTTTTTCATATATTGTTTTATCATCAAAATTATATTAATGATGAATCCTCCTTTCTTGGTAAAATTTTATTATATTTTTATTCAAGAAAGAATTATTATATTCTAAAAAACTGTATTGCTAATACAATTCAACAGCTTGGATACATCTTCTATATTTAGGTTCATTTTCTATACAAGTGATAAGGGTTATTTTATTCTCTTCTGATTCTTTTAAATAATTCCAGTTAGAATTTTCTATAATTTCTATTACATTTACAACATATTCTTTTTTAAACTCATTATGAGTATAAATAATTCTATCCTCTTTTTTTAGTTTTTTTAGATTTTGAAAATAATTATATTGATATCCTCTATTATGTGCTGCTAGTCCGATATTTCCCATTTCAATTGCTGTATCTATAAAATGCCCAACATTTAAATCCAAAGTATTGCTATCTGTTCCTTCTGCTATAGGAGCCTTTAAATTAATGATTGGAATTTCTATGTACCAATTTCCTAATTCCACATTTTTTTGCTCATTGTTTTCTTCTTTATTATCTTCTTCATCAATAATATTAATTTTATTAATGATATCAGATGATTCAACTATATTGTAATTATTGTAGAAAAAATAAAAAATAAAAAATATAACAATTGTTAAAAATAAACTAATCAAATTCACAAATTTATTTGTATAAATCATAATAATCAAACCATTTGAAATAAACCGTATACATAATATCACATTATATGATATATGTAAAGAGAAATCGTTCGACAAAAAATAACAAAATTTGACTTTCCTAGAGTATAAAAAATACCATAGTTTTTATATCTTTATAAAACCATGGTCAAAAGTATTAAATAATCAATTCTTTTTTATTATCAAATTTTATTTTTATTATTTTAGTATAATTATCTTTACATGGGCTTCCAATTCTCTCTATTATTAAACTTGCATTATATTTATTTAGTAAATCAAAAGTATTCATAAATCCCATTCCAGTACCACCTTCATCAGAATATGTTGTAATTGGTTTTTTCCCTAAATTCTTTAATACTTCTTTTGGAAATTCCACACCTGAATCATAAAAATAAACTGCAAAACAATCTTCTATTTTACCTAGTCTAACCATTATACTTTTATTTATATTATCCGAATGATTAATAGCAATAATAGCATCTTTGATATGATCTGCAAGTAAAATTGATAATTCCTCTTTAGTAATATAATGATTTGTCATTTGATAAATATTACATTTTATTTGTAGAACAAAATCTATTCCATTTAATCTACATTCTTCCTGCAT
>DOYA01000076.1:0-158 GCA_003518755.1 Clostridiales bacterium
CATCTAAAATTTTACTATCACCTTTAATTCCAAGCAATTTCATTTTTTCTATTGCCATTTTATCCTATCCTTTCTTATGTAATCTTATAAATCAAATCAAAAAAAAGTATTGTAGCTACTAATGTCCCGTTGAAAAAGAATTAAATTTTGACAAGGCA
>DOYA01000076.1:218-5169 GCA_003518755.1 Clostridiales bacterium
TTACGCAAAAAGCGGAGCATACTTTGTGTATGTTGCTGAGGCTGTTCGAACATTAGTGAGTTACAGCCTCAGTATGCCTTGTGCTGAGCATTTTAAGTAAGATTTTAACACAGTCAAAATTGTAATTATTTTTCAACCTCACTTATCTTGCGAGTCTTTTAATAATTTCCTCTTTATCCATCCCATACCTAATTCCTTCAATAACATTAATAATATCGTTATTTTCATAATCGACCAAATTAATATATGCAAATATATATGCAATTGAAAAAATATCTTCTTTAAAAATTTTATAATTAATTTTATATAGAAATCTGTCTACATTATCCTCAAATTCTGTCTCTGATATAAATACATTTTTATATGGTGTTTTGCTTAAAATTGTTTTAATCTCATCAAAGGAATTAGTATCTATAATTTTATTTAAAATATTTGGCTTTAATTTGTAATACCTGTTTATTAATATATTTGACAATCTTTGTTTATCAAAATTGTAAAATTTTTTTATTCTAATTATCCATTCAATATTTAATAAATCTATTTCTGCCCCTATTATTTTTGTTAAATTTTTGTTAGATTGTCCTTTATCATAAAGCTTTTCAAAATATAATTTGTCTATCTCGTTTTCGATTTCAAATATATTTATATTTTCCTGATTTTGATATTTTTTTATAAAACTATAATTTCCCATTCTTTTAATTGCTTTAAAAAAATCATCAAAATTCTCAATAGTTTCCATTCCTTTTATCTCATGAAATAGGCTAGTTGTCCACATTTTAACATTTTGTATTATAGTATCATTTGTTTTATCATCAGAGTAAAGTTTTCTTAATATACTTTTTACACATTTTATTTCATATTGTCGTAAAAAAAAGGCAAATAAAACAGTGTCTTTATTGCCAAGATATTTGTTTATTTTTAATATATCTTTTAATAATACTTCATCTAATAGTTTTTCAATTTCAAGCCTATCTATATTTTCTTGTGTATTTTTAAAGATATCACTTTTGTTTTTTAATAGCAATACAACATTTTTTATATTATTTTGTTTAATTATATCATTTATATTTTCTTTTGTTAATCTATTAGCATACATTGCTTTTAATTTGGCATTTAAGTTTGGGTACTTTATTAAAGATATTTTCAAGCTATTTCCTCCACTAGACATTAATTATACTATTAACAATTTGATCAACTAAAGCACTGCCATCTGTTTTATATTTTTGCCTTAAATATTCAATTTGTTTTTCTGTTTCTCCATTTATTTTTTCGCAGTTTTCTTCATATATTTTATCATATTGTTCTTTTAAACTTTTTCTTTTAAAAACATATTGATTATCAATTTTTTCTTTTTCAGCTTTTAATTGATTGTTAATTTCTTCTTCAATATTGTCTTTCTTTTGATTTATTTCATTTATTTTGTTTTTAGCATTTTCATCAAATTTTATTAATTCTTTTATAATTTCTTCCAAAATATCATCTCATTTCTTATACATTATTATATATTTTTTCAAAAAAAATACAAGAGTTTTATAAAAAAAAGATACATTTTTTTATTAATGTGTTACCATTCACAGCTATATTAAGGTCGCAACTTTGCTGTGCATTGTATATACTTTTTTCTCGACTAAAGCACGAAAAAAGATATACAATGCCGCTGTTGCTACTCTACAATAATAATTTAGCTATAAATAGTAACATTAATGTATCTTTTTATATTATATTTCAAAACTAATATATGACCTATCATCAAAACCATCTTGATTGGGAATAAGCCCTCTTTCATATGGAAAGCTTTTGTATCGAAGAGGATCTTCTTCTCTAACCTTTTTTATGTCTTCTTCTGCTTCTTTTAAAGTATTAAATGGTTGTCTATATCCATCTGAAGTAAAAACTATTTTGGTTATTTCTTCTGGAACATCAATAATTTTTATTAAATCCTTATCAGGCTTATTAAATCCATCAATAACAGCATAATCATATTTTCCATAGAATCTTTTATTTCTAATATATGGCTGTCTTTTATTTAAATCTTTTATAAATTTTTTTGATAAATCGTTTTTTAATAGTTCTTCCTCAGTACACCCTGTTTCTAATAAATAGTTTATAATCATTATTCTTATTTTAGTATATAATTTATCTACTTCAAGTTCATTTGTTAAAATTTGGTTACCATATAAAGCCATACAATCACCAATTAACCATATCTGGCGATATTTTCTAGAATACATAATAACAGATGCTGATGGTTGATTTGCTGGATCATCTGCTATTTTGTTATAAATATTTTTTTCTTTATAAAAATTAATAATATATTGATTAAGAAAATCTATAGCTTCATAACAATTTAATGAACCATCTAATTTTGCAATTGCTTCTACTAAAATATCACTTATAATTTTTCCAAGTTTTTTATCTTCAAATCTAAAATCACTTTGTGAATTAACTCCATCAATTACTGCAATAAAATCATTAGTTACACAAATTGCATCTTCACAAAGTTTTGGGTCGTTATATCTTCCTTTTATAAATTGCTCAATTACATTCATAAATATTATTTCCTTTTCACATTTATATCTCCAAAAAGTTCATTTTGTTCTGTTTCAACTTTTTCTCTTCTAGATAATTCTAAAAGTCCCGAAAATGCAGTTACTACTTCTTGGCTGTTTGCCTTTTTGATAGAAAAAAGTTTGTTAAATATAAATTGTTTATGCTTTATTAATTCTTTATACATTTGTTTAACTTTGCTTAAAACTGTAACAGTTTCTGTAATTGCAATTTTCTCAATATTTTTTGCATTTTCATTTACTTTTTCTTTATTTTTTATCCATAAATCTTCGTATAAAGTAGGAATAATATTCTCTTCGTAGTTTTCTTCAAGCTTTTGTTTTGGAAGTGTAATTTCTTCTTGACCTTTATAAAATCTTTTTGAGTTTTCTTCAAAACTCAGTCTTAATTTTTCTGTTATATCTTTGTATTTTTTATATTCTATTATTCTTCTAATAAGTTCTTCTTCAGATATTTCTTCTTCTTCCTCATTTTTACCAGGTAAAAGCTTTCTTGATTTTATATATAAAAGAGTTGAAGCTAAACTTAAGAATTCGCTTGCTAAATCTAAGTTTAGTTCTTGTGCTTTATTAATATACTCCAAATATTGATCCGTTATTTCATCTAATTTGATGTCATAAATATCCATTTTGTTTTTTTCTATTAGACTTAATAACAAATCAAGTGGTCCTTGGAAGTTTTCTATGTTAATTGCATATCTGTTTGTTTCTAAAGTTAATACTGACATTTTTTTCTCCAATTTATTTTATTCACTCAAATCATCATTATCATCATCTTGCATTACTGGTCTTTTTTCTCTAAGCTCATTCATTGCTAAATTGATTCTTCCTTGATTGTCTATTTCTGTAACTTTAACCATTACTTTTTCGCCTATTTGTAAGTAATCTTCTATTCTTCTTATATGTTCTTTAGCTATTTTTGAAATGTGAAGTAATCCTTCTCTACCTTGCCCTAAATCTACAAATGCTCCATAAGAAGCAATTCTTGTAACAGCTCCATAGTAAATTCCACCAACTTCTATTTCACGAACAATATCTTCTATCATGTCTAAAGCATCATAAGCTTTTTCACTGTTTTGACCATAAATGAATACTTGTCCATCTTCTTCAATATCAATTTTTACACCTGTCTCTTCAATTATTTTGTTTATTACTTTTCCACCAGTACCAATTACATCTTTAATCTTTTCTGGTTTAATCTTTGTTGTAATTATTTTTGGTGCATAATTTGATATTTCTGTTCTTGGCTCAGCTAAAACTGGTTTCATAATATCATTTAATATATACATACGAGCTTTTTCGGTTCTATCAAATGCTTCTTTTATAATGTCATAAGATAATCCATCCACTTTAATATCAACTTGTATAGCAGTAATTCCTCTTTCAGTTCCACCTACTTTAAAATCCATATCTCCGAAAAAGTCTTCAATTCCTTGAATATCTGTCATCATAACATAATTTTTTTCATTATCTGGATCTGTAATCAATCCTGTAGAAATACCTGCAACAGGTCTTTTAATTGGAACACCTGCATCCATTAAACTTAGTGTACTTGCACAAATACTACCTTGTGAAGTTGATCCATTTGAAGATAAGATTTCTGATACAACTCTTATACTATATGGAAATTCTTCAACAGATGGAAGAACTGGAACTAAAGCCTTTTCAGCAAGTGCTCCATGACCTATTTCACGTCTACCAGGTCCACGAGATGCTCTTGCTTCTCCAACAGAATATGCTGGGAAATTATATTGATGCATATATCTTTTTTCTGTTTGTGTGTCTATTCCATCTAATTCTTGTTCTTCACTAACCATTCCTAAAGTTGTAATACTCATTACTTGTGTTAACCCTCTTGAAAACATTGCACTACCATGAGTTCTTGGAAGTAATCCAACTTCACATGAAAGTGGTCTTATTTCATCTAGAGTTCTACCATCAACACGAGTATGATCATAGAAAATCATATCTCTAACTGTCTTTTTCTCTAATTTGTATAAAGCTTCTCCGATTGCTGATTTATCTTCTTCTTGTTGTTCTTCTCCAAATTTTTTGATATATGCTTCATTAACTTTTTCTGTGAGTTTTGTGATATTATTGTCTCTTACTTGCTTGTCTTTTTCTGTAACAGCTTTTTTCATATCTTTTGCAAATTTTTTCTCTATAAATTTATAAATTTCTGAATCTACCTCAAAAGATTTATATTCAAATTTCTTCTTTCCAATTTCTTTTTTCATTTTAGAAATAAATTTGCAAATCTTTTTGATTTCTTTATGACCTTCTTTGATAGCTTTAAGCATAATATCATTTGATACTTCATTTGCTCCAGCTTCTATCATAGCAATTTTGTCTGCAGTTCCAGCAACTGTAAGAGTTAAGTCACT